>DALZBD010000175.1:0-7848 GCA_031977515.1 Bacteroides sp.
ATATTCATACACATGATCCGGATTATCACTATTGAGTTTTGCCAAACTTAGATTAATCTTAGCCAATTCTATATCAGCCATAGGCAAAGTAAGAGCTTCTGTCAAATAAGATTGAGCTCTTTCCCGTTCTCCTAATATTCTATAAACTACAGACATATTTAACAACAATTTTTCTTTTTCTAAATTGTCATTACAACTCTTCATTTTTTCCATACACTTCTCACACCACAAGAGAGCACTATCTCCATCTTCTTTTATTAAATACGAGATACTTATCTGACTGTAAACAGTTAGTTCACTGGCACAATCTCCAATATTCTGAAAATGGAATAATGAATTTCTGAATCTCTCCCGTGCTTCTTCCATAAAAACCTGTTTCAGATACATACGCCCCAAACCATTTTGAATCAATCCTTTCTGTTTCTCATCCATTCCTCCATCAAATTGTTCTGCTTTTAGAAACTCTTCCATTGCCTCTTTATACTTATACTGTTCTTCATACACAAGTGCTGAATAATAGTATATTTTAGAAGCCATTGCCGGATCGGACTTATCATAAATTCCTCTCAACTGAAAAAATGCAGTATCCTCCGCGAGACTCTTATGAAGTTTATCTTTGGTTTGTATACGCAACAAGTGATACAGATGCTGATCTCGCTCTTTCATCGCTTCCAGAAAAGTAATAGAGTCCAGGCAGAGAGCTGCACTATCCGGATACTCTTCCATCAGACTCTGAGCCACAGCCAGATATTTTCTATTTGAGTTTTGATGGTAACAAGAAGAGAACAGGAAAATGATGAACAAACCTACAAGTGCTTTTTTCATTTCGTATGTGTGTTTAAAGTGTTATTAAAACAAAAGCCAGTCTATCGTTGACAGACTGGCAAATATAGATGAAAAAGTAATACATACAAAAAATACCCTACTGCATACTTCCTCCCAGTATATCCAGCAATTCGCTGGTGATAGCCTGCTGGCGGGTCTTGTTGTAGAGAAGTGTCAGTTCGTCGATCAGATCGCTCGCATTGTCGGTTGCAATCTGCATAGCCAGTGTACGTGCCGCATGTTCCGAAGCATTGGAGTCGAGCAATACGCTATACATTTTGAACATCAGAACCGTTGGAAGCAGGTTTACAAGCAACTCCTCCACCGAGGGCTCTACAATGTAGTCTGTCTTCACCTTCAGTTCGGAAGCCTTTTCACGGATGACGGATAGATCAATGGGCAGAAAAGTCTCCTGAGTGAGAACCTGCGATCCCATGGATTTGAAGTGGTGATAGATCAGTTCTACCCGGTCTACACGCTTTGCGGCAAACTCCTCCATGAGCCGACGTGCCAGAGCCGAAGCATCTTCATACGAAGGTTTTGCGGCCATCTCCTGATATTTTCCCTGCGGATAGTACCCCATTTTCCATACAGCCTCTTCTACTTTCTTCCCTACCGGGTACACCAGAATATTTTCCCTGTCCAGGTCTTCATACGTATGCAATACCTGCATCAGCTTTTTGATCACATTGGAGTTGAAAGCACCACACAGGGAGCTGTTGGATGAGAAAACCACAATAGCCACCCGCTTCACCTCGCGTTGTTCCGTATAGGGAGTACGAATCGTGGTTTCGGTACCCAGGAAATTGGTCAGGATCTCATTCAGTTTATGTTCATAAGGCAATACCCTGTCGATCGCTCCCTGTGCCTTGTGCAGCTTCGAAGAAGCCACCATCTTCATGGCGGAAGTGATCTTCCGGGTATTCTTTATCGAATTGATCCTTGATTTTACCTCTTTTAATGATGCCATATTCTTTGCAGAAATTATATGCCTATTTACATTTTGCTCTTATTTCAAGACGCAAGGTATTGCGTCTCTACACCGTTTGTGTTTTCTTTTGAATGTGATTACTTGTAGAGACGCAATACCTTGCGTCTCATAGACAAAAAGAAAAAAGAAAACAGAAAAGCGAATCGAAGATCGACGCAGTCAACACAACGTTCAGCGAAGCGAAATTTTCAATAGGCTCTAAGCTTCTTCGTATTGTTGAGCCACTCTGGCGGCAGTCTCTTCGATAGCATCCGTCACATCGTCGTTGATCACCCCGCTGCGAAGCACATCCAGTACATCCTCTTTGTGAGTCAGTTCCAATGCCTGCAGAAAGCTTTGCTCAAACTCAGGGATCTTGTCCAGAGGCACCTTACGCAACAACCCCTGAATACCGCAATAGAGGATAGCAATCTGCTTCTCCACCGGCATAGGTTCGTGCTGTGGCTGTACGAGCAGACGGGTATTTTTCTGCCCCTTGTCGATCGTGAGTGCAGTCACGGCATCCATGTCTCCGCTGAATTTGGAGAATGCTTCGAGTTCGCGATACTGCGCCTGGTCGATCTTCAGTGTACCTGCTACCTTCTTCATGGCTTTGATCTGCGCATTACCTCCCACACGGGATACGGAAATACCTACGTTGATAGCAGGTCTGTTGCCCTGATTAAACAGGTCTGTATCGAGGAAGATCTGTCCGTCCGTAATAGAGATCACATTGGTAGGGATATACGCCGATACATCTCCCGCCTGTGTCTCAATAAGTGGCAATGCGGTGAGCGAACCTCCCCCTTTCACATGACCTTTCAGACTCTCGGGCAGGTCGTTCATCTGTTCGGCCACTTCCTGTTGGTTGATGATCTTCGCCGCGCGCTCCAGCAAACGGGAGTGCAGGTAGAAAATATCTCCCGGATAGGCTTCACGTCCGGAAGGACGGCGCAGGATCAGAGAAACTTCACGGTAAGATACCGCCTGCTTGGAAAGGTCGTCATAGACCACCAGCGCATGGCGTCCGGTATCACGGAAATACTCACCGATGGCAGCACCTGCAAATGGAGAATAATATTGCAAAGCAGCGGGATCTCCCGCCGTAGCAGCGACTACAATGGTATAATCCATCGCACCATGCTCACGCAGCGTATTGACGATAGAGGCTACTGTAGATCCTTTTTGTCCGATAGCCACATAGATACAATAGACCGGATCGCCCGCATCATAGCTTCGGCGTTGGTTGATGATCGTATCTATGGCAATGGTAGTCTTTCCCGTCTGGCGGTCACCGATGATCAGCTCACGTTGTCCGCGACCGATAGGGATCATGGCATCTACTGCCTTCAACCCTGTCTGCAACGGCTGATTCACAGGCTGGCGAAAGATCACTCCGGGAGCCTTGCGTTCCAGAGGCATCTCAAAAAGTTCGCCCCCGATCAGGCCTTTGCCATCCAGTGGCTCACCCAGCGGGTCGATCACACGTCCGAGCATACTGTCTCCCACCTGTATGGATGCGATACGCCCGGTACGTTTCACGGTATAGCCTTCTTTGATCTTATCCGTAGGCCCCAACAATACCGCTCCCACGTTATCCTCTTCCAGATTCATCACAATGGCTTTGATGCCGTTGTCAAATTCCAGCAACTCATTGGCTTCCGCGTTCTTAAGTCCGTAGATACGCACCACTCCATCGCTTACCTGCAGCACCGTACCTATCTCGTCCAGCTGAATACTGGACGAGATTCCCTCCAATTGCTGGTGGAGGATCTCGGATACTTCACTGACTTTTATATTTTCAGACATAAAGTTATTTACGATTTACTGATTTACGATTGAAATTACTTACCTTAGTTATTTACGATTTACTGATTTACGATTCAAAACAGACCCTATGATCTATCCTTTCCTACAGATATATCGTTCGGAAAGTCTTTGATTTCTACTAGCCAACAAAGCAATCCTATCCCCCCTGAGTATCCACAGAAGAGTGATGGGATGATGTATTTCCAATCGTAAATTGTAAATCGTCCAATCGTCAATTAATCAGACGATTTTCTTATTCTTCTCAACAAACTGCTGTTTGATCTTCCGGATCTGAGTCGCCACACTGGCGTCCATCCGGAAGTCATTGATATCGAAGATAAACCCTCCTTCGACGGCCGGGTCCACGACTGTCTGCATCTCCATAGAGGCATGCAGTCTCTTTCCGGATATCGACTTGATCTTCTCCTCCATCTCCAGAGTGAGAGGCACTGCTGTGGTGAGTTTTGCAACCGCCACATGCTTCAGTTTGCGATACAGACCCATATAGTTGAGACACATCATCGGCAGATATTTCTCCCGATGTTGTGCAAGGACAAGCCGGATAAACCGGACAAACTGTTCACTGGAATCTCTCTTTCCATTTGCAGCCGCGGAGAGTAACTTCAGTTTCTCTTCTTTAGGCAGAAAAGGATTTTCCAGTACCTGTCGCAGATTAGGCTCATTGTGGTAGCTGTACAGCAGCATCTTACACTCCTCATACAGCCTGTCTTCCACCCTATGTTCGCGGGCGAAAGCCATCAGCGCTTTGGCATAACGTTTGGATATGATCCCGAATTCCATACCGATCAGGATTTGGAAGAGAGGACCTCATCGACCAACCGGTCGATCATAGCCATCTGTTCCTGTTCTTTATCCAAAGACTTACGGATCACCTTTTCGGCAATATCCACAGAGAGAGCGGCTACCTGCCGGCGAATATCCCGGATGGCTTCTTCTTTCTCCATCTGAATATGCCTGCGGGCCTCTTCCATCTCTTTCTGAGCAACTACCTGTGTCTGCCGCTGAGCCTCCTGAATGATCTGCGTATGTTCCTGCATGGCCTCTTTCAGGATACGGTTTTGTTCTTTATTGGCCTGGGCGATGATCTCCTCTCCTTCTGTCTTCAGATTGGCCAACTGGGTGTGTGCCTCTTTAGCCATACGGAGAGAGTCATCGATGTATTCTTTCCGCTCCTGTACATTTTTGGAAATGACCGGAAAGCCATATTTGGCCAGTATAAAGAAGACAATGCCGAATGAAAGTGTCATCCAGAACAATAGTCCGCTTTCAGGTATCAGTAATGACATACAATACCTCTATTATAAGAATAAAGCCAACAGGCACACAATGACGGCAAACAATGCTACACCTTCGATAAGGGCTGCTGCCAGGATCATCGTCGAACGGATATCGCTACCGGCATCCGGCTGACGGGCAATGGCTTCCATAGCCGAAGCACCTACCTTGCCAATACCCAGACTGGCACCTAATACAATAATTCCAACTCCCAGAGCAGATCCCACTTTACTGATACTTGCTGCAGTAGCAGCCGCGTTTAAAAGGACTGTAAGTAACATAATTCTTTTTGATTAAATGGTTTATATTGTTTCAGTTTCTATTCATTCTCAGTGATGCTCTGCCTGTGCCATACCAATGAATACAGACGAGAGCAGTGTAAATACATACGCCTGTACGAAAGCGACCAGCAGTTCCAGTGTATTCATGAAAATACTGAAAAGTACCGAGGCTACCGTCATAGGCCCATTTATAGCAGGCCCCATACTGGCAGTGATAAAGATCAGGCAAGCAAGTACCAGCAGCGTCATGTGTCCGGCAAGGATGTTGGCAAACAGACGCACCATCAGGGCAAAAGGCTTGGTGAAAATACCAAAAAATTCGATCACCGGCATCATCGGAACCGGCACTTTCAGCCACCAGGGCACATCGGGCCAGAATATCTCTTTCCAGTACCCTTTGGTTCCGCCTATATTCACCACACCGAAGGTAAAGAGCGCCAATACCATGGTGACAGCAATATTGCCTGTCACATTGGCTCCTCCCGGGAAAAAAGGAACAAGTCCCATCAGGTTGTTGAGGAATATAAAGAAGAAAGCGGTCAGCAGATACGGGGTAAATTTCCGGTAATTGTGTCCGATACAAGGTTTTATGATATCGTCCTGAACCATCAGGATAAATGCCTCCATCAGTCCCACGAAACCTTTCGGAGCCTCTTCGTTCTTGTCGTGTCTGCGGTACCAGCGTGCCACATACAGGATCAGGAAGACCAGCAACGCGCTGTTGATCATCAGAGACAGCGTGATCTTGGTAATAGAAATATCCAGCGGACGTACTTCCGCACCCTGAGCATCACGTTCTACGATCTTTCCCGGCCAGGCACTTTGCTCACCGGCTATATAAAACCCATTGTAGCTGTCGTGTCCGTGATGGAAACGAGAGGACGAAAACAGATTCCATCCGCTTGTCTTGCTGTACAGGATCACCGGCAGAGGAATACTGACATGGGTCTCCCCCCAGGTAGTGATGTGCCATTCGTATTCATCTTCGATGTGACTGAAGATGATCTCTTTCGGATTCACCTCTGCACCTTCTCCGCCCTCTTTGGCAGATGCGGGAACAACTGCTATCAGCAACAGAGCTGTCAGCAGGCAAAGAGTGAATCTATTCTTTTGTTTCATGTTTATTATTCCGTTTTTTTATTACCTCTTCGAAGGCGAGGAAAAAACGCACTTCAAAAATCAGGTATATGAAATAAATGGCAATAAACGTCAGGAGAAACTCCTTGGCGTGTGCTCTGAAAAAATAACAATAAATAAGCAGAACCATCACTGTAAAAACGATCTTTATCACCTTGATTGCCAGATAAATGATCAATATTTTCTGTGGCTGATAATCCCGGCAACGCTCCAGCATATTTATAAAAAATATACTGAACAAGAAGAAATAGGCAGGTATCAGCGGATAATCCGAAAAATAAGAATCGATCCAATAGAGAAATCCAGCTCCCAGCCATCCGGCTCCGAGGGTCAGCCCCGTCAGAGAAATCAGGAATTTACGTTTAGTCAGTGATATGCTCATTGTGTGGGTGTTAGGTTATACAGACGGACGCTACTCCGTTATTCAGTTCCACAAAACCTCCTCCTATCTCCAACGTATGCTCCACATTGTCGGGAGTCACGTAAATGACCGGCCCCTTTTCCAGAGAAGATACGATCGGAGCATGACGGGGCAGTATGGTAAATCTGCCTGCCATGCCCGGAAGAGTGATTTTCCGGACTTCTCCATTGTACAATTCTTTCTCCGGAGAGATAATGGTTAGTTTCAGTTCCATGGATATGGCTTTTTAATTTATTCTTCGGCTTGCGCCAGCAATTTCTCTCCCTTCTCTATGGCCTCCTCAATGGTTCCCACATTCAGGAAAGCAGGCTCGGGCAGGTGATCCACCTCTCCGTCCATGATCATACGGAATCCCTTGATAGTGTCTTCAATAGAGACCATGACACCGGGCACACCTGTAAACTGCTCGGCTACCGTAAAGGGCTGCGACAGGAAACGCTGTACACGACGGGCACGGTTGACCAGCAGACGGTCTTCGTCGGAAAGTTCTTCCATCCCAAGGATAGAGATGATATCCTGTAGCTCTTTGTTACGCTGGAGGATCTGCTTCACACGCTGTGCCACTTCGTAATGCTCTTTGCCTACCACATGAGGGTCGAGAATGCGTGACGTTGACTCCAGCGGATCTACTGCCGGATAGATACCCAATTCGGCGATCTTACGGCTCAATACCGTAGTAGCATCCAGGTGAGAGAAGGTAGTGGCAGGCGCTGGGTCGGTAAGGTCATCCGCAGGTACATACACCGCCTGTACGGAGGTGATAGATCCCGATTTGGTAGAAGTAATACGTTCTTGCATAGCTCCCATCTCAGAGGCAAGAGTAGGCTGATATCCTACTGCCGAAGGCATACGCCCCAGCAGGGCAGACACCTCAGATCCGGCCTGGGTGAAACGGAAAATATTGTCGATAAAGAAAAGAATATCCCTTGAACCGGATTCGGCTCCCTGATCACGGAAAGACTCGGCAACGGTCAGTCCCGAAAGAGCTACGGACGAACGGGCGCCCGGAGGTTCGTTCATCTGTCCGAATACCAGTGTGGCCTGCGATTTGGCGAGTTCGTCATAATCTACTTTGGAAAGATCCCAGTGGCCTTCTTCCATGCCTTTTT
>DALZBD010000176.1:0-7818 GCA_031977515.1 Bacteroides sp.
ATGCTGAGACGCAAGTATGCGTCTCTACACCCGGGTGGTTTGTTTTCTTTGTAATGTGATGGGTAGAGACGCCTATTTGCCTCTGAAAGAAAGAGCGAAAAAACGATAATAACCTGTTTGTGGAAAATCGAACCTCTCTTTTAATAAGTGCCCAGGTCGAAGTTTTCCGGTATCTTTCCGCGGAAGTCTTTGTAGAAGAGTTTGATCTCCCGCATATCCTTATCGATATCCCCACTGGGGATAATGGCCTTTCCCATCGTGATCGTTTTCGTGGGAAAGTCAAATGCCGCCAACACAATGGGTACTCCCGCCTGCAGGGCGATGTAGTAGAATCCTTTTTTCCATTCCGGATTGCGCTGGCGTGTACCTTCGGGAGTAAGGGCCAGGCAGAATTTCTTATGTTTGTCAAACTCTGCCGCCATCTGGTCCACCAGCGACATCTTGCGGCTGCGGTCTACCGGCACTCCTCCCATGGCACGGAATATATTTCCCAGCGGGAAGAAAAACCAGTCTTTCTTCATCATAAAGTTGGTCTTCCGGCCGATGGACCAGTAAAACAGCTTGCCCACCGGGAGGTCCCAGTTCGAAGTATGCGGTGCCACGCAGATCACACATTTGTCATAGTCAGGTACACTCACCACCTCTTTCCAACCCAATACACGGTGAAAGATAAATCCGGAAATCTTTTGTTTCAAACCCATTCTGTAAAGTATGCCAAAAGGGGAGGGGCCGATCACCTGCTGTGTTCACCTCCCTCCCCGTATGTTCTTTCTTATTTCTTATTCAGCTTTTCGATGCCGTCGATGATCTCATCCACTTTGGCATTGAAGTCTTTCCGGAATTTCCGGTAATACTCCTGCACATTTCCCGGCTGTGTATGGCTGATGCGGCTGATAAATTCCTCCTGCATCTTCAATATCTCACCCATCAGCTCATCTGCTTTGGCGACATCGGTTCCGGGTACATACAGGCTGTTGACCAGACATTCTGTAAAAAGCTCTCCGACAATGTAATTTACATTCTTCTTGAGTTGTCTTCTGCTTGCCATAATTTTCTGTTTTTATTTAGTATACGAGATGTGCCTTTGCAAAGTCGGAAGTAAACTCCGCTCTGTCTCCGGCTTTCCCTATACTTTATGAATATTTCTGTAATTAACGGGGTAAAGATAGTGAGTTTTCCCGGTAAAACTCACAAACCCCCTTCCTTTTTCTGCGTCTCCTTCCCCCTGATTTCATCGGTGACCCGGGTGACAATGAAGGCATTGTCACAGAGGAATCACCTGTTTTTTTCTCTTTTTGCCCCTTCCTCTTTACTTTTACCACGGGTATTGAAGATGAATATCAGTCGTTGATAATGAGTGGATTATCTTCGGTGAAAGAAGTGACTATTATTTTATTAATAAGGCTGGGAACAGCCTGACAAAAACACATTACATGATGAAAAAGAAAATTTTGTTTTTATTGTTTGTATGCAACATTGCCTCTTTATGTGCGCAACTCTCTCTGGTGCCCCGGGCGGTTCCTTCGCCCAACACGGCTTCTTTAGGTCAGTATGGTGTCATTCCCGTAGGACATTATACGGGTACTCCTCACATCAATGTTCCTTTGTATGAGTTGGCACTGAGTGGAAAAACCTTCCCTCTGTCGCTGAGCTACCATGCTTCCGGTGTGAGAGTGGCTCAGGATGCCGGATGGGTAGGCATGGGGTGGAGTCTGAATGCCGGAGGATGCATTACACGCTCCGTACGCGGATGGGCAGATTTTGGTCCGGGGCTGCAAAAATATAATCCTCCTACCTATGTGGATGCAGGCTACATTGGGCCACTAATTGATGAATATTACAAATATAAAGATATTGAGGAGAATAAAGTAGATTCCGAACCGGATATTTTTTATTTCAACTTCGGTAGCTATTCAGGTAGTTTTTTTATCCCAAAGGATGAGTCCTGCAACAACGGTGGCGTTTGTAGCATTGTGGTACAGAAGCCCGATTGCTACCTCGATATTAAGTATACCGGGGGAAACTGGGTCATTACAGACGGGGAAGGATTCATCTATTATTTCAGAATACAGGAAAGCACCCGTAGCAGGGTTTTGGCAGTAGAAGGACAGGAGTCACGTAATCTGTATAAGGCAACTTCGGATACCAAAAAAACCGCCGTTCCTCTCCGGAGTGTACAACCCGAGATTACTTCTGCCTGGTACCTGGACGCTATTGTAGCTCCCAATGGGCAAAAAATCACTTTTACGTATGATACAGAAAAGATCTATACTCCCCTGGCGATGCAGGAGACAGTGCTTGAACGTGTATCCGGAACCACTCAAAGAAAAAGCATGACGACTTATTCTTTTTCAGAAATAACGACAATAATTCTGAAAAAGATCTCAGGTCCCAATCTGACCATAGACTTTACAGGTGAAACACGTTATGACATAGAGCCACAGACCGGATATCCCAAACCTACCTGTATTTCCGGAATCTCCATCAGTAACGGTCAGTCGCTGATTAAAAAGTATCAGCTTGAATATTCTTATATGGGTACACAGAACAATTATGACAATTGCCGTTTGTTCCTCAATGGAGTACACGAAGTAGGTGCCGACGGGCAAAACGGGGGTCGCTACGCCTTTGGATATTATGAAGGTACACTGCCTGCGAAAATATCTACGGATATAGACTATTGGGGCTACTATACCAAACCTGCTACGTATATGGCTTCTCGTTGCTGGGGGACAACCGTGGTGACGGATACGAAGTACAGTAC
Organism: Bacteroides sp.; assembly: GCA_031977515.1. Classification (GTDB taxonomy): domain Bacteria; phylum Bacteroidota; class Bacteroidia; order Bacteroidales; family Bacteroidaceae; genus Bacteroides. The sequence continues at coordinate 2,765 of DALZBD010000176.1, forward strand.
CCTGATCCCTCCTTACCGGGGTACACCCACCTGTTACGGGCAAAACAGAAATTCCGATGCGGACAGGATGCGTATCGGTACCTTGAAGTGGATAAAGTATCCCACAGGAGGGCAGACCACCTTTACGCTGGAACCGCATATCCTGGAATCCGGTGAAGTCGGTGACTTACTTCTCCCTACAGCACAGACCAGCAAAGGTTCGGTAAATTTTGATGAAGCCTACAATGGGTACAATCCGGGAGATTACAGAGACGACTTTCCAAATGGTATCAAAACGGGGTCACCTTTTGATGTGAAAGAGTCCGGTACACTTACCGTCAGTCTGGGATTTAGTTATTGGGCAGATGAACCTTCTGTGCTGGATGCTTTCTGGTCCCGGGAGAAATACATTGCTACCCTGAAAAAGTACAATAGTGCCACACAGAGCTATGAAACCCTTCGGATTCTGGATTTTCCCAAAGTGGATGAAAGTGCACAGGCAAAAGAGGTGGAAATTTCCGTCACAGAAGGAACATATACCATAGAACTGAGCCGATCGTTTACTTTCCCGCAGTTCAATCAGTTGGTTTCTTTTGATATTCTGGGATATGCCAATTATACGCTCACACAGATATCGGCAGCCGATCCGATAGGAGGTGGGCTATGTATCAGGGCCATCGAATCGAGCGACCTGAATGGGAATACCACCCGGAAGACGTATGAGTATGTCAATGGCACACTCATGTCTCCTCTCATTCACCATCGCACCATGTTGGTGGCAATTGAAAATTATCAGGGAGTACAGGGTTACGGAGAATATCTGGTAGGGACATCCGAATCGTATGTTCCTTTGAGTTCTTCGGCATCAGGAAACTATGTCGGTTACAGTATAGCCCGGGAATATATATACGAGGGAACGGTATCCCAAGGATATAGCGAATATAGTTTCTACAACGACTGTGATGAAGTGATAAAAACGGAATTGTATATGCCTGGATTCCCTACACTGCCCCGTCTGACTAACGGACTGGTGACCCGGAAAGCTGTTTACAACAATCTCGAGCAACTGGTTGGTGAAGAACTCTATAGGTATGATGAGATTCCTGGTTCCTCTGCGTTAGGAGTGAAAGTATACAAACTTCCTCTGGAAACAGTCAGCATATATATTAAATTCTACAGCATACACTCCTCCTGGAACAAACTCAAGTCTAAAGAGATTTCGGAGTATACGCCCAGCGGACAACTGATCTGGCGGAATACGGAGAACTATACCTATGAACCTACCAATTACAAGATAAAGGAAATAGAGAAGGAAGATAGCAGAGCCAACACGAAGATACGCAATGTATACGAATATCCGGAAAATCTGAAAGGAGCAGACCCTGCCTATCAGCGGTTGGTAGATTCCCACATTGTAGACCCTGTAGTAGAAGAGCGGAACTACATCGTCCGGGAAGGCAGCTCTTCTTTACTGAATACTTCACGGATTACTTACAACAACTTTCATGGAAACCTGCTACCTGCCAGCGTAAGGTACAATACCGCTCCGGGGAGTTCGGTGCTGGAAGAACGCATGATCATTACGGATTATGACACATACGGACAGCCCAATGGATATGTAAAAGACGGACTGGGAAAGACGGTTTATCTATGGGCCTATCATTCGCAATATCCGGTGGCAATCATAGAGGGTGCTACCTATGCACAGGTGGAAAGCTGGTTGGGAAGCAGTTTCATCAGCACGCTGGCAGACAATGTCCTGACGGTGGATGGCGAACTGCAGAAATTGCGACGTCTGCTTGCTGATAAAAACCTGTTAGTAACCACGTATACCTACCGTCCGCAGGTGGGCATGCTATCCAGTACAGCACCCAATGGAGAGGTAACAACCTATGAATACGATAGTCTGGGGCGGTTGAGCCTGGTGAAAGACCAGGATGGAAAAATCACTCAACAGTACGAATACAATTACAAACAATAAATAGATATGAAGATGAAACAACTCCTGTTCTTTTTCCTGCTTTTATCAGGAAGTATGCATGCATCCCTGTATGCACAAAGCAGTACCCAAAACTACATCCGTACCCGCACCCACCTGAGTGAATCGGGTACACAGTACCTCGACCGGATCGACTATTTCGACGGACACGGTCGTCCTTTTCAGAGTGTACAGAAAGGCATCACTCCGGCACGCACCCATCTGGTCTCCCTTCAGGAGTACGACCTGGCAGGCAGGGAAAGCAAAACCTGGCTTCCTCATATCAGCAGTTCGGATTATGTAGATCCTACCACGCTGAAAACACAGGTCCCCTCTACCTACGCCGGAGACAGCCGTCCCTACAGCGAGCAGGTCTACGAAGCCTCGCCTCTGAACAGAGTACTTCAGAGCCACGGACCCGGAGCAGCCTGGGCTTCCAGACCGGCAAAGGCCGGCTACCTGGCTAATACCGCTTCCGGAACACTGGCCTGTATCCGCTACAGTGTCCAGGCATCCGGCACTCTGGTGAGCAACGGCAACTATGCAGCCAACCAACTGTACGTATCGCAATCCACCGATGAAGACGGACACCTCCTCTATACCTTCACCGACAAACTGGATCGGTTGGTACTTCAACGACAGATGCAGGGCGCCACTGCCCACGATACCTACTACGTCTACAACGACCAGGATCACCTGAGTTTTGTGCTTTCTCCCATGTATCAGGATACGGCAAACCTGGACTTGTATGCCTACTGCTACACCTACGACGGAAGGGGACGCTGCATAGAGAAGAAACTCCCCGGATGTCAGCCGGTAAAGTTTGTCTACGACCGGGCAGACCGGCTGATCTTCTCGCAGGATGGCAACCAGAAAGCGAAGACTACCCCCGAATGGAGTTTCTATCTCTATGATGTCTTCGACCGGGAGGTACTCCGGGGTACATGTACCAATGCAAATACAGCATCGGCTGCCTCCACGCTGGTCACCACTTCGCTGGTGATAAACAGTGTGGGGATTGGCGGCAGCGGATACAGCAGCAGTTTTGCCCTGACCCATGCGAAAGTGGAGCGTATCTGCTACTACGATGACTATCGCTACCGATCGTTGGACACCTTCACTCATCCGGATGCTTTCCCTGCTACCACCCACCCTGCTACGGGCATGATCACAGCTCAGGTACATATACCTATAGGAACTACTGCACCGCTCTGGGAGGTGTTCTACTACGATCAGAAAGGAAGACTTACCAACCATGTAGCAGAAAATCATCTGGGAGGATGTGATAAGACAGTGACCATTTATACCTTCACCGGACAACCGGTGACGATCACTCAGACGCATACAGCCACCGGAAAGACTACTCAAACACAGGTATATACTCACACGTATGACCATGCAGACAGGCTCACCAAACTCACTCATGCACTCAACTCCAATGCGGCAGTGACGCTGGCGGAGTATACCTATGACAACCTGGGCCGGATGCTTACCCGAAAGAACCACGGACTGGCTTCTACCAACACCACTCATACGTATAATATACGTAGCTGGCTTACCGGAATCACGGGTACACTCTTTACACAAAACCTGTATTACAATACCGGATCGGGTACTCTCACCTACAACGGCAATATCAGTTCGATGACCTGGAAAGCTGGCACGGAAACTACCACCCGAGGGTATAAGTTTATTTACGATGGGCTGGATCGCCTCACGGCTGCTACTTACGGAGAAGGAACTACCATATCCACCAATCCCAACCGGTTTGATGAGAAGGTAACACTCTATGACAAAAATGGGAATATCAAGAAACTGGAACGGCGGGGTAAGACTTCCACTACAGCGTACGGAGTGATTGATAATCTCACCTTCACCCACACCGGCAACCAACTGCTAAATGTTTCAGATGCAGCTACCGATCCAACGTATACAGGGAATTTCAACTTTAAAGACGGCAACAAAGGAACGGGCGCAGAGTATGTCTGGGATAAAAATGGCAACCTGGTGCAGGATTATAACAAACAAATAGCGAATATCTCGTATAATTCATTAAATTTGCCTACAAAGCTGCAATTCCGTCAGGGACACACGGCAGAGTATCTCTACGATGCTTCGGGAATGAAACGACAGGTGAAGCATACGGCTACGAATGCGAATTTGTCTGTCGCCTGGGGAAACTTTAAAGACATCACTGCTGCCCAAAAGAAAAGTGAGAAGGTAACGGACTATTGTGGCAATGTGATCTATGAAAATGGTGTATTGAGCATGATCCTTACTCCGGAAGGATATATTACCCTGAGCGGTACTACGCCTACTTATCACTACTACCTCAGGGATCATTTGGGTAATAACCGGGTAGTCGTGAATCAAAGTGGTACCACGGAGCAGGTGAATCATTATTATCCTTTCGGTGGAGTGTTTGGAGAAGGTACAGCTACCAGCGATCAACCTTACAAGTATAACGATAAGGAATTGGATCGTACCCATGGGCTGGATCTGTACGACTACTCAGCCAGGTATATGGATGCGGCATTGGGGCAGTTTACTACGGTGGACCCGATGGCAGAGAAATATTATTCCATCAGTCCGTATGCCTATGTAGGAAATAATCCGGTGAAAAGGATTGATCCGGATGGAATGGACTGGTATGCAGATGAAGAGGGTAATTTTGTATGGATAGAAGGAAATGATGATATAAAAGGATATGTGAGACTGGGTAGTTCTGTATCCTTTCAAACCGGAGAAAATTCTTATATCAACTTCTATCAGAATGCCGGAATTCAGGCAAATCAGGCAGTGAATGCGTTTGATCTGATAGCAGCAAGTCCGAAACTCCAAAACCAACTATTAGGAAAGAATAGTGTGCTATCTGAGGCTTCACAATCAGATTTATTCAACAGTCTGATAAATCAGGAGACTTCGGCGATTGGTATGAAGGTTGGACAAACATTACTCACTGCAGAAGGTATAGCAAGTGGAGCAGGGCTATTATATGGATTAGGTAGATTTGGGGCAGGGCTATTTGCAAGAGGTGCAACAAAGACGAGTCAGAATGTTATTACAAGAGGAGAATATCTTCGGATAGAAAATGCAG
>DALZBD010000177.1:0-7818 GCA_031977515.1 Bacteroides sp.
ATGATCCCTTTTCTCCTTTTTCTAATCTATTTTTAATATAGCTATCATTTACATCTGATCTCTTTTGTTTGTGAATCCCTGAGCAGGGAAATATCTTTGCTGCGTTTTTACTCTCTAAAGAGATCCGTATCAGTATGTGTGAAAAGTCAGATCTTACAGAGAACGCCCTGACTGAACGGATCAATGGCTTACTCAAACAGTAGTGGAGACACAGGGAGAAAATATACTCTCCGGGGCAAGGAAGAAAAAGAATGGAAAAGATCATTAAGCTCTACAACAATCAAAGACCCCATCTGAGTATTAATTTGCTAACACCAGAAGAGGCACATCACAGACAGGGAGAGATGAAAAGAAGATAGAAGACCTATTATAAAAAACACATAATAGAGGAAAATATCCAATCAAATAAGTAAGTTTGCCACCCAAATGGCATTGTCTTAGGTGGAAAATTCCCCCGGTATATCTATTCCTGTTTTATATCACAATCTATCTGTAGCCCTTACAGGTAGGATGTCCGAAAGGTTAGGGAGAATATGATTTGATCTTTGGCTTTTTATAAATACATAACATGCTACTTGTAAAGTTGATACAATCCTGTAATGTAGTGGTTTTCTGTAGTGAAAAACCCTGTTTATTCTTGATTTGCAATGTATCTGTAGCCTTGAAGAGGTGTTACAAGTTAGCCTTGTTTCTTAGAAAAGAAATAGTAAACGCATACTTTTAAAAAGAATGTGTTTGCTAATTGTTTGGTTATAACGTATTTATAGAATAATAGAAATATTTTCTGAAAAAAAGTACTTTTTTCATTAGGGGTATGCCCGTTTTATGAGTTATATCATTGAACACGGCAATAAAGCTATATATGAAAGACATATCCCGATTTATCAGATATTTCGCCCGACAGACTTCTCCCCAGGAAGAAGAAGAATTAAAAGAATGGGTAGAGAACTCCGAAGAGAACAGAGAAGTTTTCCTTAAATACTGGCACATGTACGATGCCATCCATCTGTTGCACGATGAGCCCGCTCCTCGGGTTACTTCCACCCGCCGGATACGTATGCGTACTTTATACAGTTATGCTGCTGTTGCTGTACTTGTATTTGCCCTGGGATATTTCACCTCTTTATATATATCGGGAAATGCCACCGATCCGGCCTGGCAGGAGATCACCGTTCCCCCCGGACAACAGATCAACCTGGCACTGGCCGATGGATCTACTGTCTGGCTCAATTCCAATACCACCCTTCGCTACGATCCCTCTTTCTACGGAGACACCCGACGGGTAGTGCTCGACGGGGAAGCTTATTTCGAAGTCAGTCAGAACAAAAAGAAACCTTTCGTGGTAGAGACTTCACTGGGAACCATTGAGGTACTGGGTACCAGTTTCAATGTAGAAGCTTACTCCGCCTCCGAACGGTTTGTAACCTCACTGATGGAGGGGGCTGTACAGCTTACTTCACAGGGACAGTCAGTTACCCTGCAGCCCTATCAGATGGCGATAGTCCAGGCTGGGGAAAATCTTCTCGTAAAGAGGATCACCGATTTTGATGAATATAGCTGGCGGGAGGGACTGATCTGTTTCACAGACGCCTCTTTTGAAGAGATCATGAAGAAATTTGAAAAACACTATGGCTATGAGATCCGTATCCTCAACGAGAAAGTGAAAGAGTATCACTATTCCGGTAAATTCCGGCTGTCGGATGGAGTCAACTATGCACTGGGAGTCTTACAGGAAGATGTCTATTTTACATACGAGAGAGATAAGCAACAATCCATAATCACCATTAAATAAGAAATGCCTATGAAGTAAAAACCATTTAATACCAAGAAAACACAAAGATATTTATGATTTACTTATTTACGATGTACGATTGAAATTGCACATGGAAACGAAAAAAAGCTATTTAGATTTAATCCGTTCTTTATCAGGAGATTATTTTACCCGAATTTCCTCTTTCCGGAAATGACAGTTACATATCTGTATTCCGCAGTTATCAATAGAGAACAGAACTTATTCCAATCATAATTGACTTCGTCGACCGTTGTGTTGACTGCGTCGATCTTCGATTCGTAAATCAGTAAATCGTTAATAAAAAGTACCGGTCAGTTTGACAGCCGGACCGGTACTCTGAAAAAATCAACACAAAGTATTAATTCTCGGAACGTGGATACACTTTTAGCAGAAGTATCCTATCCCCGTTCTTTTATAAGCACAAAGATATGAAAAAAAATTCTTTGTCGGGGAGATTTTACCCAAACATTCGCAGTAATAACCAACTGTTCAGGATTATGAAAATCACAACCGTACTGCTTTTTACGTTCCTATTCAGTCTTTCTGCTGCTCCCGGCAGATCGCAGAACGTAAAAGTGACCATCAAACGCGACCGTTCGTCTGTAGATCAGGTGATCCGTGACATTGAAAAACAGACGGAATATCTGTTCATCGTCAATTCAAATGTAGATACACGACGTTCTGTCTCCATTGACGTTTCTGAAACTCCTTTGTCCGAGGTATTGGATAAGCTGGCCGGACAAGCCGAAGTGAATTACTCTGTCTCCGGTAGCCACATTATTCTCTCTAAAGAGGCCAGAGAAAGGGATGCCGTTCGTACGATCGCCCAGCAGCCTGTAGTCAGAGGAGTTGTACTCGACGAGTCAGGTGAGCCCCTCATCGGTGTAAATGTAAAGGTCAAAGGGGAAACCCAGGGTGCCATCTCCGATATCGACGGAAACTTCGAACTGGTAGCTTCGGTGGGCAATACCCTGGTCTTTTCCTATGTAGGCTATACGACCGAAGAGGTGAGGGTAGCTTCCCCATCTCCTTTGAAAGTCGTGATGCGGGAAGATTCCCACATGCTCGACGAGGTAGTAGCCATCGGCTACGGTACGGTGAAGCGTAAGGACATCACCGGATCGGTCGTATCCCTGGACAACTCTAAAATTGCTTCCGTACCGGTCAACTCCCCGGTAGAAGCGATGGCAGGTAAGCTGGCCGGGGTAAAGGTAACTATCCCCGAAGGTAATCCCGATGCCGACGTGATCATCCGTGTACGTGGAGGCGGTTCCATCACCAGCGACAATTCTCCGCTGTTTATTGTAGATGGTTTTCCGGTCAACAGCATCTCCGATATTCCGGCCACCGATATCGAATCCATCGACGTGCTGAAAGATGCCTCGTCTACGGCGATCTACGGTTCGCGCGGTTCCAACGGTATTGTACTGGTGACTACCAAGAGCGGTCAGAAAGGAAAAGTATCTGTCAACTACAACGCTTATTACAGTATGCGTAAAGTAGCTTCTAAGATGGATGTCTTGTCTGTGGAAGACTATATGAAATGGCAATACGAGTTGCATTCACTTCGTAATGTCCAGGGAGAATTCACCCGTCTGTTCGGTGAGTTCAGCGATCTCGGTCAGTACAAAAATGTGCAAGGTACCGACTGGCAGGACGAAGTATTCGGCCGTACGGGTACCACGTTCAACCACAACCTGAGTGTGACCGGAGGTACGGAGAAAATGCGCTTCAATTTCAGCTATGCCCATGTAGACGATAAAGCCATTCTGCAGATGTCCAACTTCAAACGGGACAATCTTTCTTTGAAACTCAACTATGAAGTAAACAAACGTATGCAGCTGGACTTCTCTGCCCGTTATGCGCGCACATTGGTCAAAGGTGACGGTATGAACTCCGATACGGGTGGTGCCGACAATGTACCTTCCAACTCCTTCGGGCGCATCAAGCACTCGGTGATCCAGATGCCTTATCTGTCCGACCTGTCCAATGAAGCCATTGATACAGACGAACTCGACAACGGTCTCTATGACCCGATCACCTCTCTGAGAGACAACTACAAAGAGCGTATCCGCGGCAATTACAATCTCAATGGTTCCTTTACCTGGGAAGTCATCGACAACCTGAAACTGAAAGTAGATCTCGGACTGGATGAAAACCGCAACCAGTTGAAGACCTTCTACGGAAGCAGTACTTCCGAATCGCAGTCCAATGCGCTGCCCGCCAATATCGGAATGCCTCTGGTACAAACCAATGAGGTCTTTGTACGTACGCTTCGCAACACCAACACGATCAATTATGACTTCCGGAAGTGGTTGCCGCAGGAACATTCGCTCTCCTGGCTGATGGGGGAGGAGACCATCACCATGAAGTCGGACAAACTCACAGCTCGCTACGAAGGGCTTCCCGATTTCTTTACCGCAGCCGAAGCGTTTAAATTCTCCGGTGAAGGCGACCCTGTCCGTTACAATCAATTCTATTATCCGGATGATAAACTGCTCTCTTTCTTCACACGTGTCAACTACGACTACAAAGGGAAATACCTGGCTTCGGCCACATTCCGTGCCGACGGTTCCAGCAAGTTTACCAAAGGCAATCAATGGGGATTTTTTCCCTCCGGAGCCCTTGCGTGGAGGCTTTCCGAAGAGGACTTTATGCAGGCCGACTGGCTCGACAACCTCAAACTGCGTGTCAGCTACGGGGTATCGGGCAACAACAACATCCCTTCGGGGCAGACCGAAAAGGTATTCAGTGTGGCCGATCAGAAGAAATGGTTGAATATCACGGATACATGGTGGACAGCCGGAAAGACGCTGGACAATGCCAGACTGAAATGGGAATCTACTTATTCGGCCAACCTGGGTCTTGATTTCGGTGTATTCAACAACCGACTTAACGGTTCGATAGACCTATATAAGAACATCACCAAAGACCTGCTGATGGAATTCTCTATCATGGGTGCAGGCTATAATACTCAATACCGCAATGTGGGTGAAACCCAGAACAAAGGATTGGAGATAAGTCTCAACTACGATGCCATCCGCAAGAAAGACTACGGCCTCAGCTTCTCTATGGTAGTGGGCTTCAATAAAAACCGGGTGAATGACCTGGGCAGCCTGACCAATGGCTATTCCGTGGCAACGAGCTGGCAGAATACAGAAGTAGGAGCAGACTATCTGGTGATGCCGGGATACTCCATTGGGCAGATGTACGGCTTTGTCACCGACGGCCGCTATTCGGTGGATGACTTTGTCGGATACGACGGTACACAATGGATACTGAAAGAGGGAGTGGCAGATGGCAGCGACGTGATCGGCGCGGATGCCGTACGTCCCGGAGGACTGAAACTCAAAGACCTGACAGATGACTTTATGGTGACCGAAGAGGACAAGACCATCATCGGGAATGCCAATCCGATCCATACGGGAGGTTTCACCCTTTCCGGATATGCGAAAGGATTTGACCTGACAGCCAACTTTACCTGGAGCTACGGCAATGACATCTACAACGCCGATAAGATCGAGTTTACCTCGCCCACGAAGTATCAGTTTCGCAACATGATCACCACCATGGCCGAGGGCAAACGCTGGAACAACCTCTCTTCTACCGGACAGATCGTGAACGATGCGGCCGAGCTGGCACGGATGAATGAGAATACCACCATGTGGTCTCCGTTTATGAAGAAATCGGTATTTCACAGCTGGGCGGTAGAAGATGGCTCTTTCCTCCGTCTGAATACACTGACCATCGGATATACCCTGCCGAAGGCTCTGGTACAGAAGGCTCATATCAACAACCTGAGATTCTACTTCACCGGCTCCAACCTCTTTTGCTGGACCAGTTATTCTGGTTTCGATCCGGAGGTGGATACACGTCGCAACTACCGTGTGACTCCCGGTGTAGACTATTCGGCCTATCCGAAAAGCCGGCAGTATGTATTCGGACTTAATCTGAACTTTTAATCCTGTAAAAGATGTATCTTATGAAACGAGCCGTGAAGACTGTTTCGCCAGAGGCGATGACATTTGAGCGAGTTCTGTACGACTTTGATATAAAAATAAAAGAATGACGTATGAAAAAGATAGTTTATATATATGCTTGTGTGGTGGTGGGTCTGCTGACCTCCTGTTCGGACTATCTGTCCACTCCTCCGCAGTCTTCTTTCTCCGACGAGATTGTGTACTCCAACGAGAAACTGGCTGAGAATATGGTCTTCCATATCTATAGTTTCTTTGCGGAGACTAATTCGCACCGCGGACGTTTTCAGCCCTATTACGGGATGAATACGGACATTGAGATCTACAACGGTACCGACCTCACCGATGAGGCTTCCCTGTGTACCTATTCTACCTCGCCCTCCAATGCACAGATGTCGGGAACCAAAGATCCCAATACATGGACCTGTTTTTACAATGCCATTGAGTCTGCCAATGTCAGTATCAGAGGGATACAGGAATATGGAGATCCTACAACAAACAACCTGATGGGGTATCTCTATGCGGAGGCACTCGTACTGCGTGCTACTTTTTATTATGATCTGTTGCGCGGTTGGGGAGATGTTCCGGCACGTTTCGAGCCGCTGACCGACGAGACGATCTATATGGAAAAATCGGATCGGGATGTGATATTCAAGCAATTGCTCGCCGATCTCGAAGAGGCACAGGACTATCTGCCCTGGCCCAATGCCAGCGAGCGTACCCGCACCACGGGGCGTGTCAACAAAGCGTATGCCAAGGCACTGCGTGCCCGTCTCTGCCTGATGGCTGCCGGATATGCGCAACGACCCGAAAGTCTTACTGCCGCACAGGGTAGCCAGCTGCGGGTGAGCAACGATCCGGAATTGCAAAAAAGTGTACTCTATCCGATAGCAAAAAAGGAACTGGAAGATATTGTGAACAGCAATACCTGCAAACTGGAAAGTGACTTTATGAGTGTTTTCGTTAAGAATTGCCAGGATATAGTGGATGCCGGCGGTGAGTCGCTGTTTGCCATTCCCTATGCCACAGGCCGGGGACGTGTGATGCAGCACTTTGCTGTGTATCACTACGATCGTAGCAAGTATCTGGACACGACCAACAAAGGCGGACAGAATGTCCCGACACCCACTCTTTATTACGACTACGATACGGATGACCTGCGTCGCGATGTGACGTGTGTACCCTACAAATGGCAAGGAGGGGTACAGGTAGTACGTACGAGTAATACCAACAACCAGGAGGGCTGGAACTGGGGCAAATACCGCTACGAATGGACAGCTGGTGTACGCTTAGTGACCGGAGACGATGGGCTCAATCAGATGTATATGCGCTATGCGGATGTATTGCTGATGCTGGCCGAGGTGGTCAACGAATTGGGAGATGCCGACGGAGCGAAGCGCTACCTGAAACTGGTACGTGAACGCGCTTTCCCGGCAGAGGCTCAGGCGGTGAAAGTAGATGCTTATCTGGATGCTTTGACTGGTAAAGATCAGGTATTCAGGGCGATAGCCGAAGAGCGTAAGTTCGAACTGGCTGGAGAGATGCTGCGCAAGCAGGACCTGATTCGCTGGAATATGTTGGGTGAGAAGGTGACGGAGACCAAGCAGAAAATGACCGACCTGAAAAATTACCAGGGAGCCTATACAGATGTACCGCAAACGGTTTATTTCCGTTACCTGTCCGATGGCGAGACCCTGGAATTCTACGGATTCGACCGGGGAGAAAATACGCAGCCTGCAGGAGACGATTGGGAATCTGTCAACTGGCACCATACGGCTATTTCCGACCTGCGTATCAGTCGGTATTACCTGAATGATCCGGACAGTCGCCAGTTCTGGCCGATCTTCCAGAGCGATCTGGATAGCCAGCTGGGATATCTGGTGAATAATTACGGATACTAAGGAAGATAGGGATTTGCCGGGTTATAAAGGTGTTAGTCTCTGGTGAGGATCCGATCCTTCGGAAAGACCCTGTGATCCGGTAGTCTCTTTCCTGTACAACCTGGCTGCCTGCTTTATGGCAAACAAATGTTTTGCCTATGGCATTCAT
>DALZBD010000178.1:0-7808 GCA_031977515.1 Bacteroides sp.
GCCCTTCGGGCTTTGGGACAGTGATTTCAGAAAGGCGCTGAGGTAGAAGCAATCATTTACAATCTGTAACGAAATCAAAGAGTATCCGGTTTTTTGAGACAGCCTCTCTTTCCTGAACAAACCCCGGAAAAAATAGTTATCTTTGCAGGCCCGCAAGGGAAATTATATTTATAATAAACAAACATAGTATTAACAATAAACGAAAGTAATCCATGATCACTATCGAACAACTTAAAGACGTGAAAGAGCGCACTGATGCGCTGAGGAGGTATCTTTGACGTCGACGGGAAGAAAATTCAAGTCGAAGAAGAACAATTAAGAACACAGGCTCCGGGATTCTGGGACGACCAGAAAAAGGCCGAAGCACAGATGAAACTGGTCAAAGGTCTGCAGAAATGGATCGAGGGCTATGAAGAGGTAAAGATGCTGAGCGATGAAGCTGAGCTGTCGTTCGAATTCTACAAAGACGATCTGGTGAGCGAGGAGGAGGTAGACGAAGCCTACCGCAAAGCACTGGAGGCTGTAGAAAACCTGGAACTGAAGAATATGCTCCGCGAGGAGGCCGATCAGCTGGGCTGTGTGCTCAAGATCAATTCCGGTGCCGGTGGTACCGAAAGCCAGGACTGGTCGTCTATGCTGATGCGCCTGTATCTGCGCTGGGCCGAAGACAACGGATACAAAGTCACGATCTCCAACCTGCAGGAGGGAGACGAGGCCGGTATCAAAGCGTGTACCATACAGGTGGAGGGAGACTATGCCTACGGCTATCTCAAAGGAGAGAACGGGGTACATCGTCTGGTACGTGTGTCGCCCTTCAATGCACAGGGCAAGCGTATGACCTCTTTTGCTTCGGTATTTGTGACTCCGTTGGTAGATGATACCATCGAGGTACAGATCAATCCGGCGGCGATCTCATGGGATCTTTTCCGTTCGGGAGGAGCCGGAGGTCAGAACGTAAACAAGGTAGAGACGGGTGTGCGTCTGCGTTACAAGTACAAAGATCCGGATACCGGTGAAGAGCGGGAGATCCTGATCGAGAATACCGAGACACGTTCGCAGCTCGACAACCGCGAAAACGCCATGCGTCTGCTTCGTTCGCAACTGTACGATATCGAGTTACAGAAACGCCTGGCGCAGCAACGTAAGATCGAAGCCGGGAAGAAAAAGATCGAATGGGGATCACAGATCCGTAGCTATGTCTTTGACGACCGCCGGGTGAAAGATCACCGTACCAACTTCCAGACCTCCGATGTCAATGGGGTGATGGATGGTAAGATAGATGGCTTCATCAAAGCCTATCTGATGGAGTTTGCCGGAGAAGAAGAATAAAAGGATTTACGATTGGACGATTTACGATTGAAGTTACATCTCCTGCTCATAGTCGGTCAAGTGACCACTTAACTTATATCACATTGTAATTTCAAGTGTAAATTGTAAATCGTCTCATCGCAAATTGCTTAATTTCTTTGGATTTTTCTGTATTTATTTATACATTTGGATAGTTATACGGTGAACGTATGCTGAGTATCCTTTGTTATAAACATAAATACAGATAGGACTATGGGAAAGAGTAAAAAACTGGCGCATAGCAAAAAAGAGGAGGAACAGGCCCGGAAAGTGATGAAAGTGATCTTTGTATCACTCCTGATCTTTGCTCTGGTGATGATCATCGGGATCTCTTTTTTAGGTTGAAATGACAAACAGAGGGAGCGCTATATGTGCTCCCTTCTTTTTTCTTCCGGCTTTGCGGAATATAAAAGAAGAGAAGTATGTTGCAGGAAGTAGAACGTAAGTTTCTGGTCAAAGGAGAATTCAAGTCCCGTGCGTATGCACACCATCGGATGGTGCAGGGATATATCTGTAGTGAAAGTGGGAGGACTGTCAGGGTGCGTATCAGTGAAAACAAAGGTTTCCTGACGATCAAAGGTCCTTCCGACGCATCCGGTGTCACCCGCTTTGAATGGGAACACGAACTTCCGCTTCATGAAGCAGAGGAATTGATGAAACTTTGCCAACCGGGTAAGATCGATAAGACGCGGTATTTGGTGCAGGAGGGGGATCATGTGTTTGAAGTAGATGAGTTTCACGGAGAGAATACCGGACTGCTGGTGGCAGAGATCGAACTCAGACATGCCGATGAATCGTTTACAAAACCTGACTTCATCGGGGAAGAGGTGACCGGAGATCGACGCTATTACAATTCGGAGTTGATGAAATTGCCATTTTGTAACTGGCCTTGATAGTAAGGTTTGACTGATAGATATTACATAGAATATATAAAGTAGTCTATCTGTAGCCCTGAAGGGGTGTGAGGGGTTAGCCCAGGGTAAATGAGCGTAGAGTAACGGAGCGAGTGCCACCCTGGGTCTACAGGTAATTGAGGGCAATTAGTCCTGTAAGGACGACACAAATGAAGTGGTGTATGCTGTCTGTGTCGTACCTACGGCACTAACTTAACTGTGTTCACGGTGTCCCAGGGTGACGTTTGTTTCACCTTCGTTATCACTCCGGTTTCACTGTACTTACCCTGGGCTAACCTCTGACACTCTTTCAGGGCTACAGATAGATTGTTTTATATGCCATATACTATCAATTGTGAATAGTTAAATTGTAAATCGTTAAATCGTAAATTCTTTGGATTATTTATACGAACATCTGCCACATGAACTGATCACCTTTGTACTGGTGACACTGTTCTCTCTGTTGATCGGACTTTCGCAGCGCAGGCTGAGTCTGCATCGGGAAGGGGAGACTACATTGTTTGGTACAGACCGTACATTCACCTTTATCGGCATTCTGGGCTATCTGCTCTATATCATGGACCCCGCCGGTATGACGCTGTTCATGGGAGGCGGACTTATTCTGGGTGTACTGCTGGCATTGAACTACTTCGTAAAGATGTCTCAGTTCCATGTCTTCGGTATCACTTCCATTGTGATCGCTCTGATCACCTATTCGCTGGCTCCGATCGTGGCCACGCAACCCTCCTGGTTCTATGTATTGGTGATCGTGGTGGTGTTGCTGCTGACCGAATTGAAAGATACCTTTACCGAGATCGCCCAACGTATGCAGAATCATGAGATGATCACGCTGGCAAAGTTCCTTGCCATCAGTGGTATCATCCTTCCCATGCTGCCCAATACCAATATCATTCCCGATATTGATATCACTCCCTATTCGGTGTGGCTGGCTACGGTAGTCGTATCCGGGATCTCTTACCTCTCTTACCTGCTCAAGCGGTATGTATTCCGTGATTCCGGTGTGCGGGTATCCGGTATCATCGGTGGGCTCTACAGCAGTACAGCCACCATCTCCGTCTTGGCTCGGAAGAGCAAGAAAGCATCCGACCAGCAGGTGCCGGAGTATGTCTCTGCCATGATGCTTGCCGTGAGTATGATGTTTCTCCGTTTCCTGATCCTGATATTTATATTCAGTCGGCAGATATTTGTTTCTATCTATCCTTTCCTGTTGTGTATGTCTGTAGTGGCAGCTGCAGTGGCTTTGTATATCAACCGCAGGCAGAAGGCACTGGACGAAGCGGATATTCTGGAGGAAGAGGATACCAGCAACCCGTTGGAGTTTAAAGTAGCGCTGATCTTTGCCGGATTATATATTCTTTTCACTGTACTGACGCATTTCACCATTATATATGCAGGTACTGCCGGGCTGAATACGCTCTCTTTTGTGGCCGGACTGAGTGATGTAACTCCATTTGTGTTGAATCTCCTGCAGGGGCAGGGGGGAATGTCTACCCACGTCATTGCTGCCTGTTGTATGCAGGCCATCATCAGTAGCATCACCGTGAATATGTTCTATGCCTGGTTTTTCTCCGGACGGCGAAAAGTATTGCGTCGCTGGATCTTCGGGGCTTTTGGTTGTGTGATCGGGAGCAACCTGCTTGTCCTGTTGCTTTTCTACTTTATTTATTGAACAGGTGTGTCCGGAAAAATTAGATTAATTTTTTTAATTTATTTTCCTTCTGCTCTGTTATCCTGTCTCTTAAAATAGGATAATTTATATCTATTTTCAACTTTCTTAACTCCGAGGATTTCGTAGTCGTATCGTATACTCATACTTTTGCCCTGTTTTGTAACAAATCACTTTCTTTTGCGTCTAATAGACTGAAAGAAAAAATGAACCACCCACATGAAAAACAGATTAACTATGCTGTTGGGATTGTTATGCTTTGCCTGCATGGCTTTTTCCCAACATTCGGCTACTCCAACATTTACAGTAAAAGGTATTCTGGTCGACTCTCTCACTCTCGAAGGTGAACCCTATGCGACCGTAAAGATCGTGAAAAAACAGGCTCCAGACAAAGCGGTAAAAATGACCGTCACAGACATGGCAGGTAAATTTCAGGAACGCTTTCAGGCAGAAACAGGAGAATACATCATCACCCTTTCTTCCGTAGGGAAGACTACCGTGGAGAAAGGTTTTGTACTGGCATCCGGAAAGAGCGAAGTGGATCTGGGTACGCTCTATACATCCGAAGCTACCAATGAACTGGGTGTGGTGGAGATCGTAGCCCAGAAACCTCTGGTCAGAGCGGATATCGACAAGATCGAATACGATATTCAGAACGACCCCGACTCTCAGAGCAACTCCATCCTCGAAATGCTTCGTAAGGTGCCTCTGGTGACAGTGGATGGTGAAGACAATATCCAGGTCAACGGAAGTAGCAACTTCAAAGTCCATGTCAATGGTAAACCCAATACCATGATGAGTGACAATCCCACGGAAGTGCTCAAAAGTATGCCCGCCAATACCATCAAACATATCGAAGTAATCACCAACCCCGGTGCCAAATACGATGCGGAAGGGGTAGGAGGTATCCTGAATATCGTGACCATGGGAGGCGGATTTGAAGGATATACAGTTACTTTCAGCACCAATGTCAGTAACACTGGTGGGGGTGGTAGTTTGTATGGTACTGTGCAGAAAGGAAAATTCACTATGTCCGGAAGGTATGGTTTCAATAAGAATGACAGGCCCTACAACTACAGTAATGTGAGTCAGGAAAGAACAGAAGAACAGACCATACTCACATCTTATAATAGGAGTAAAGGCAAGGGAACATTTCAACACGGAAGTCTCGAATCAAGTTATGAAATAGATACTCTCCGGCTGGTTACCATGTCATTTGGTATGTATGGAGGGAATAATAAAAACAAAGGAGACGGTTGGGCATCGCTTGATCCTATGAATCCTGCATCTTCACTTCCTTCCTATTACTCATACGAGCGAAACAGTAACAGTAAATCTTCCTGGTATTCTGTGCGTGGGAATATCGACTATCAGCGAAATTTTGCATCTGTAAAAGATCGGATGCTGACGTTCTCTTACAAGATTGATACACGCCCTCAGACATCGGATTCTTATATTCTTTATAAAAATATGAGAGCTGTGGATGAGGAATGGATGAATTATCTGAAAGAAGAATTCCAGGGGCAGCATTCCGACGGTAAGCAAAAGACTACCGAACATACTTTACAGAGTGATTTTACTACTCCCATCGGTGAAATACATACGTTAGAGACCGGATTGAAATACATCTCCCGCAACAATACCAGCGACAACAAACGTTACCTGGGGCAAGATAATGATTACGTCTACGATGAGCATAGAAGCAGTCATTACAAACATCTCAATGATATACTGTCAGCTTATGCGGGATATGCGATCAAGTATAAGAAATTCTCGGGCAAGGCCGGGCTGCGTTACGAACGTACCATGCAGAATATAAAATACCATGAGCATCCGGACCGGAATTTTAAAACCAGCTATGACGATGTGGTACCTTCCGTAAGTCTGGGCTTTAAACTGGGGCAGACCCAGAATATCCGTGCCGGATATAATATGCGTATCTGGCGGCCAAGTATCTATTTCCTTAACCCCTATATTGATGATACCAACCGGGAGTGGATACGGCAGGGGAATCCGAATCTGGAAACGGAAAAAAATCATTCCTTTGATGTCAGTTACAGCAATTTCACCAATAAGTTCAATATCAATCTTTCGGT
This sequence comes from Bacteroides sp., assembly GCA_031977515.1. Taxonomy (GTDB): domain Bacteria; phylum Bacteroidota; class Bacteroidia; order Bacteroidales; family Bacteroidaceae; genus Bacteroides. Next base: position 6,024 of record DALZBD010000178.1, read on the forward strand.
ACGCCATTCATTCAACAACAATAGCATCGAAGACTATACCCGCTTGATCGATCCGGCTGATATTTCCGGTTATGATGGGTCTGATCCTGCTTATGAGGATAAAAAAGTACTTTATACCACGTATGATAATATCGGTAAAGCAAGTCATACAGGCCTGAGTGGATATGTCAACTGGAACGCTACGTCCAAAACACGCGTTTATATGAATCTCAACGGTGGATACAGACGTCTATCCAGTAAGGCGCTGGATCTGTCAAACAGTGGCTGGAACATGTTTGCTTACGGAGGTATTCAACATACGTTCCCTTTGGATATTCGTGGTAGCCTCAACCTGATGGGATCTACTCCTTATATCAACCTACAGGGAAGAGAACAGGGCTTTTATGATTATGGCCTCAACATCAACCGCTCGTTCCTGAAGAAGAGACTTACGGTGAGTGCCTTTGCCAATAATATTTTCACGAAGTATATGAAAAATACTTCCACTTCTGTGGGAGAAGGTTTCAGTACATCCAGCGAATACAAATATTCCCGCCGTCGTTTCGGATTTAGTATCAGCTACCGCATTGGTGAACTCAATGCCAGTGTGAAGAAAGCAGCCCGCACCATCAGCAACGATGATGTAAAAGGTGGTGAAGGCGGTGGTGGCGGAGAATAATCTGCCGCTTCTCAAAGATTTTTAATTTAGTAGTTATAGATTCTCTGGCTGTCCGGGTCTCTCTTTGTAGAGATCCGGACAGCATTTATTCCTGTCAAAACGAAGTGCATGAAAAAACTCCATCTCCCGATCGTCCTCTTTTGTCTGACGATCTGTATTTCCTGCGGCAATAAACCCAGTATGGATACACATCTGGAAAAAGAACCGGACACGTTGTTCGGTGAGCTTTTTCCGGCAGACGAGCCGGGAGCGGCTGTGCTGGTGGCACGTGGCAACTCCATTCTTATAGGTGAGTGGCGTATGTATCGATAGATAAGTGTATACGGCCAACAGATAGATCTCCGGAACTTTATGTATCAATAAGGTACATATCCGCTTTCGCTGATTGCTTGTCTACCTGCTTCTGTCTGAAGCCAGTTATATACTTTATATGCCATGGACGATTTGTCCAGATCGGCACGGATCACGGCATATACTTCGGCTACATAAGGATACGATTTGTCGCTGATGGTCTTCTTCTCAGGATAGATACCTTCCACAGCAATGCTTTTTAAGGGTGTACTTGTGATGATGTGTTCCTTGTAATAATATACAGTATAACATATAGCATTTTTGTCGCTGTTGACTACTTCGAATGCTCCTGTCATGGTGAAAGCCATGAGTTCATAGGTAGATTCAGGAAACTCTGATATATCCATATCTTTCATCACCAATGATTCCATCAACTCCTGACTACCCGAATTGGCATTTCGTACATAAGGCTGTATTTCTGCATCGCTTCCTCCCACCTCTTTCCAGTTGGTTATTTTACCTGTGTAAATATCCTGTATTTGTTTATTGGTCAGTGATTTTATTTTATTGTCGGGGTGAACGATAAACACGAAAGCATCCAGTGCGATAGGGGTTTCGATCAGGCTGATCCCGACGGCATCGGCATGTGCTTTTTCATCGGGAGACAGGGTGCGTGCGGAAAGTATAAGATCTGCTTCTTTATCGATCAGATTCAGAAAGGATTGATGGGTTTGGGAAGATTTGATCTGTTCTGTGAGCTTAGTCGTATTCTTTTTGTTGAGTTTAGGCTCTACGTATTGTGTATTATTAAATCCCTGTGCCCATTTATAATTAAT
>DALZBD010000179.1:0-7745 GCA_031977515.1 Bacteroides sp.
GTGTTTTCTTTTGAAGGTGATACACTTGTAGAGACGCAATACTTTGCGTCTCAGAAATAAAAAAACGAGCAAAATCTAAAAAGGCTCTATTAAATGGAGACAGCAGAAATATTAAAAAAAGTCCGCCGTATAGAGATCAAAACGCGTGGATTGTCCAGCAATATATTTGCCGGTCAGTATCATTCTGCCTTTAAGGGAAGAGGAATGGCTTTCTCGGAAGTAAGGGAATATCAGTATGGAGATGACATCCGCGATATCGATTGGAATGTGACTGCACGTTTCAATAAACCTTATATAAAAGTATTCGAGGAAGAACGCGAACTGACAGTGATGTTGCTTATCGATGTTTCCGGTAGTCTGGAGTTTGGAACAGTCAAACAGCTCAAGAAAGACATGGTGACGGAGATAGCCGCTACACTGGCTTTCTCGGCTATCCAGAACAACGATAAGATCGGTGTCATTTTCTTTTCGGATCGGATCGAGAAATTTATTCCTCCCAAAAAAGGACGGAAACATATTTTATATATCATCCGTGAACTTCTGGACTTCAAACCCCAAAGCCGCCGCACGGATATAGGACAGGCTGTCAGGTATCTGACGAATGTAATGAAGAGAAGATGTACGGCTTTTATGGTCTCTGATTTTATAGACCAGGCCAGTTTCAGGAATGCCCTCACTATAGCCAACCGAAAGCATGATATTGTCGCTATTCAGGTATATGACAAGAGAGTGGCAGAGCTGCCGGCTGTGGGACTAATGAAGGTAAAGGATGCGGAGACCGGACATGAACAGTGGATCGATACCTCTTCCGCTGCCGTGCGTCGTACCCATCAGGACTGGTGGAGAAACAAGCAGGCGGAATTGAATGAGACATTCAACAAAAGTAATGTGGATTCTGTCTCTGTACGCACAGACCAGGACTATGTAAAGGCATTGTTGAATCTGTTTGCTAAACGTAATTGATAACATGAACAGAGTTATATATCTGATTTTAGTTTTAGCTGTATTTTCGTGTGGAGCGGTTGCACAATCTGTGACTGTGGACGCGCGAATAGACTCTTTACAGATACTCATAGGAGAGCAGGCGCATATCGAACTTGAGGTATCGGTCAATGCCAACCAACGGGTCATTTTTCCTTCTTACCGCGATACTCTGGTAGCGGGTGTGGAAGTGTTGGAAGTTGCTCAGCCCGATACTCAGTTTCTGAACGACAAAGAGCGTCTGCTGATCAAACAGGAATATACCATTACTTCTTTCGACTCGGCGCTTTATTATCTGCCTCCGATGATCGTAGAGGTAGACGGTCAGGAATATGCTTCCCGGCCTCTTGCCCTGAAGGTGTATTCTGTGCCGTTGGATACCATCATGGCCGGACCGGCTTTCGGACTGAAAGATCCGATGAGACCCGATTTCGTATGGAGCGACTGGTATGGTCTGATGGCAGCCTCTTTTCTGGCTATTCCTTTGTTGATACTCCTGTTTTATTTGATCCTTCGTCTCAGAGACAACAAACCTATCATCCGCAGGATCAAAGTAGAACCTAAAATACCTCCTCATGAATTGGCAATGAAGGAGATAGAACGGGTGAAAAGTGAGAAGGTATGGCAGAAAGGAAGGTCGAAGGATTATTATACGGAACTGACAGACATTCTTCGCACGTATATGCGGGATCGGTTCGGCTTCAATGCGCTGGAAATGACATCTGCGGAGATCATCGATCAGCTGACGGAGTTTGGAAGTAAAGAAGATATCAAAGAACTCCATATTCTGTTTAGTACGGCGGATCTGGTAAAGTTTGCCAAACACAATCCGGACATGACAGAAAATGATATGAATCTGATCAATGCGATAGACTTCATTCAGGAGACCCGACCTCCTGAGGAAGAGGAGAAGAAGCCACAGCCCACAGAGATCACCATTGTGGAGAAACGGTCCCTGCGTGCAAAGATCTTATTGATAACGGGGATTGTCTTGTTGTCTATAGCTTGTATAAGCACAGTAGTCTATCTGGTCGCACAGGTATATGAACTGTTGGCATGACATTCCAATGAATAGTGAACACTAAAATCTGACAGACATGTTTTTTGCTAATATAGAATATTTGCTTTTACTCATTTTACTTATTCCATATATCGTATGGTATATCTGGAAACGTAAAAAGAAAGAAGCGACTTTGCAGATATCAGATGCAAGGGTGTATGCCCATACTCCCAAAAGCTATAGAATATATTTGCTTCATTTGCCTTTTGTATTGCGGATAGCTGCTCTGGTTATGATCATTCTGGTGTTGGCGCGCCCTCAAACTACAAATAGCTGGCAAAACAGCGAAATAGAAGGGATCGATATCATGCTTGCTATTGACGTCTCCACCAGTATGTTGGCGGAAGATCTCAAGCCCAATCGCCTGGAGGCTACCAAAGAGGTTGCTGCACAGTTTATCAACGGTCGCCCCAACGATAATATCGGTATTACTCTGTTTGCCGGTGAAAGCTTTACACAGTGTCCGCTGACAGTGGATCATACCGTGTTGCTCAATCTGGTAAAAGAGATACGCTGTGGAGTGATCGAAGACGGTACAGCCATCGGGATGGGGATTGCCAATGCGGTTTCCCGCCTGAAAGACAGCAAAGCAAAATCGAAGGTAATTATTTTGCTGACAGACGGTATCAACAACCGGGGAGATATTTCACCGCTGACAGCAGCAGAGATTGCCCGTACATTCGGTATCCGCATTTATACCATTGGTGTAGGCACAAACGGAACGGCACCTCACCCTATGCAGGTGGGTAATACGATCAAATACATCAATATAGATGTTGAACTGGACGAAAAATCCCTGACCGAGATCGCTAAGACTGCGAATGGCAATTATTACCGGGCAACCAGCAATTCGAAGTTGAAAGAGGTATACGAACAGATCGATCAGCTGGAAAGAACCAAACTGAATGTCAAGGAATTCAGCAAACGGCAGGAGGAATACCGTATCTTTGCATGGATTGCTCTGGCATGTTTGTTGCTGGAGGTTTTGCTCCGTAATTCTTTATTGAAGAAGATCCCATAAACAGAATGTGAACTGCTAACTGATGTAACACGAAAGAGATGTTTAGATTTGAAGAACCTACATATTTATATTTGTTGTTGTTGCTACCGGTAGTGGCAGCTTTCTATCACTATTCCAACTATTTGAGGAGGAAAGCTATCCGTAAGTTCGGAGATCCTGAACTGATGGCACAGCTGATGCCGGATGTGTCTAAATACCGTCCGGATGTGAAGTTCTGGCTGGTATTGACTGCCATTGGGCTTGCTATCCTTTTGGTAGCCCGTCCGCAATTCGGATCGAAGATGGAAACCGTAAGACGGAGTGGGGCAGAAGTCATCATCGCATTGGACATTTCCAATTCGATGTTGGCACAGGATGTACAACCCAATCGTCTGGAACGTGCCAAACGTATTATTTCACGCCTGGTAGATGAGTTGGAAAACGATAAGGTGGGAATGATCGTTTTTGCCGGGGATGCTTTCATACAGCTTCCTATAACCAGTGATTACATCTCTGCCAAAATGTTCCTTGAATCCATAGATCCTTCTCTGATCACCAAACAGGGGACAGCGATTGCTGCTGCTATCAACCTGGGGGTACGCAGCTTTACTCCACAGGAGGATGTGGGACGCACCATCATCATTATAACAGATGGGGAAGACCACGAAGGGGATGCCATGAAAGCTGCTAAAGACGCTGTGAGTAAAGGAATACAGGTAAGTGTCATGGGGATTGGTTCTCCGGACGGATCTCCCATTCCTATAGAGGGTACCAATGATTTTCGGCGCGATCGGGAAGGAAATGTGGTGATCACCCGTCTGGATGAGAATATGTGTAAGGAGATCGCTCAGAGTGGAAATGGCATTTATGTAAGAGTAGACAACAGCAACGCTGCTCAGCGGGCCATTACATCAGAGATCAACAAACTGGCAAAAGCGGATATTGAAACACAGGTATACACAGAGTACAACGAACAGTTTCAGGTGATTGCCTGGATCATCCTTTTACTCTTACTGATCGAAATTTTGATACTGGAACGTAAGAATCCATTGTTCAGGAACATCCGGCTGTTTTCAAACAAATGAGGCATTATGTGGAGAAATAAATACATCATATTCGGACTTCTTCTGTTCATTTCCGGGCATGCTATGGCGCAGAAGCAGGAGAGGGAATATATACGGAAAGGAAACCGTCAGTATAAAGATAGCTTGTTCGTAGATGCGGAGATTAATTACAGGAAGGCATTGGAGATAAATCCCGGTTCTACACAGGCCTATACAAACCTGGGAAATGCACTGGCTTTTCAGGACAATTTCGAGGAGGCTATGGAGCAGTATATGAATGCGGCTAAAATAGAAAAAGATAAAGACAAACTGGCAGAGATCTATCACAATGCCGGAGTTCTGTTTCATGCTGCACAGGACTATGCCAAGGCGATAGAGGCCTATAAAATGTCGCTTCGAAACAATCCGAAAGACGATGAAACACGCTACAATCTGGCTTTGGCACAGAAAATGCTGGAAGATCAGCAAGATCAGCAGGATCAGAATAACGATCAACAGCAGGATCAACAGGATCAACAACAAGACCAGCAACAGGATAATGATCAGAACCAGGATCAGCAGGATCAGAACAATGACCAGCAACCTCCCGAACCTGAGCAAAATGAGAATGAAATGTCCAAAGAAAATGCTGAGCAGTTGCTGAATTCCGTACTACAGGATGAAAAAGATGTGCAGGATAAGGTAAAAAAACAGCAGGTACTGCAGGGAAGAGGTCTGGACAAAGACTGGTAATGAGTGAGATAGGAATAGTATTGATATAAAATATCCGGAGAAAAATGAAGAAACTGTTTTTCCTGATTATACTTTTTACAGGGGCGACCCAGCTTTTTGCAGACGATAAAGTCACATTTACCGCTTCAGCTCCTGATGCTGTGGTGATAGGGGATAAGTTCAAACTGGAATTTATTGTTAATTCACAGAATGTAAGAGACTTTCGGGCTCCTGCTATGAAAGACTTCGAAGTGTTGACGGGACCTTATCAGGCAAGAATGTCGAATACCTCTATTATAAATGGTAACAGGACTGTTACCAATATGATTAAATTTACGTATACCCTGCTGGCTACTACAGAGGGGGAGTTTACGATTCCCGGAGCAAGTATTCAGGCAAATGGCAGTGAAATACTCTCAAATTCATTGAAAATAAAAGTTTTGCCGGAAGATCAGCAAGCTGGCAGATCATCCGGAAATTCAGGAAGTCAACAACAGGGTGGGGGTGCTACAGCAGGATCAGGTACCGGAAGTTCCAATTCGGTAGCCAACGAAGAACTGTTTGTCACAGTGAATGCCAGTAAAACAAAACTGTTTGAACAGGAGGCTTTCCTGTTGACCTATAAAATTTATACTTCAGTCGATCTTCGTGGGTTTGATGATGTTAAATTACCCGACTTTACAGGGTTTCATTCACAGGAAATAGAACAAACGAATGCGAAATGGGAGTTGGAACATTATCGGGGCAGGAACTATCGTTCGACAGTATACCGGCAGTTTGTCTTGTTTCCGCAACAATCCGGTCAGCTTGTCATAGAGCCTGCCCGGTTCGATGCGGTTGTAGAAAGAGTCCTGCATCATATAGATCCGTTCGATGCATTTTTCAATGGCCGGAGCAATGTGACACAGGTAAGAAAAACGCTCCAGACTCCTCGTGTAACTATAGATGTAGATGCGTTGCCATCGGGTAAACCCATAGGTTTTTCAGGTGGAGTGGGGGATTTTACCATTAGCTCTTCCATCAATACTACACAGCTGAAGACAAACGATGCGTTGACTGTAAAAGTCGTGATTTCGGGAACAGGAAATCTGCGTCTGGTCAGAAATCCGGAGGTGAAATTCCCGGATGATTTTGAGATATATGATCCCAAAGTGGATAATAATTTCCGTGTGAGCCGGGATGGACAGACAGGAAATAAGATCATTGAATACCTGGCCATACCCCGTCATGCCGGAAATTACAAAATACCGGCTCTGGAATTCAGCTATTTCGATCTGAAGTCTAAAACATACAAGACGCTGACTACAGAAGAATACCAGATCCAGGTAGAAAGGGGAGAAGGGAATGCGGAACAGGTGATTGCCAACTTTACGAATAAAGAAGACCTCAAAGTACTGGGTGAAGACATTCGTTATATCAAACTGAATGATGTGAAATTGCATCCCAAAGGAGTATTCTTTTTTGGATCTACAGGATATATCCTGTGCTATGTCATACCACTATTTGCTTTCATTATATTCTTTATTATCTACCGGAAACAGGCTCTGGAAAATGCCAACGTATCCAAAATGCGTACGAAGAGAGCCAATAAGATGGCTGTGAAACGCCTGAAAGTAGCGGGTAAACTCATGAGTGAGAATAAAAAAGATGCATTCTATGACGAAGTGCTTAAAGCATTGTGGGGATATATCAGTGATAAGCTCAACATTCCCGTATCTCAACTCTCGAAGGATAATATAGAGGAGAAGTTAAGTGCGTATGGTGTGGAAGAGAGCCTGAAACAGGAATTCCTGAATGCTTTGAATGAGTGTGAATTCGCACGTTTTGCTCCCGGAGATGAGAGTCAGGCTATGGATCATGTGTACAACACTTCGCTGGAAATAATCAGTAAAATGGAGAATTCCATTAAACATTAATCTGTGTATAGGTATGAAAAGAGTATATATAGTTTTTTCTTTCTGTGTGTTTTATATAGGTGCGGCATGGGCACAGCAGGAGACATTTTCTATTCCGGAACTATCTGATACCATTTCTGTTGAGCATCTGAGCGAATCAGGGTCACAAGCTATTTTGCCTACGAAAGCTATGGCAGACAGCGCTTATCAAAATGGAGATTTCTCCACAGCCATTCGTATATACGAAGAACTTCTTGCATCCGGAGAAGCGGCAGAGATCTATTATAACCTGGGAAATAGCTACTACAAGGCAGATTATATAGCCAGAGCTATTCTCAACTACGAGAGAGCATTGCTCCTGAAACCCGGTAATGAAGATATTCGTGCCAATCTGGAGATAGCCCGTAGCAAAACCATAGATAAGGTCGATGCTATTCCTGAACTTTTTCTCGTTGCCTGGAAAAATGACCTTGTAAACAGCATGAGTATGGATGCATGGGGCAAGTGGGGAATCTTGTTTTTCTTCCTTTTTATAGGCTCTCTTTACCTGTTTTTCTTTTCGAAAAAAATGGGACTTAAAAAAGGAGGATTTGCCTCTGCTATTGTATGTCTTCTGTTGGTCGTTGTATGCAATCTGTTTGCCAACCAGCAACGAAAGATACTGACCGATCGTACAGCGGCTATTGTCACAAGTCCCAGTGTCACGGTCCGGAGTACACCCAGCGAAACAGGTATCAGTCTTTTTATTTTACATGAAGGGCATAAGGTGCAGATAAAAGACAATACCATGCGCGAATGGAAAGAAATCGCATTGGAAGATGGAAAGGTCGGGTGGATAGCTGTTTCCGATATTGAAGTGATCTGACAAAAGATTATATAAAGTTTACAGATTCACTTTGTCTTTAAAAAATACCATGAGATTTTTAAAGACAAAGTGATTTTTTTTCACATTATGCGTGTTTAAAACCACTAAAAGGTAATTTAGTTTATTTATTTAAAAAAGAATGATAAATAATTTGTTTTATCTTTTTTTT
>DALZBD010000180.1:0-7730 GCA_031977515.1 Bacteroides sp.
AAAATCTGTACCTGCTAACTCAATGTATGCATCAATCCAAACATGTTTCATTAATATGGCTAAGGCAATGGATTTATAATATTGTGTCGGAGCCAGGTTATAGATATTATTAGTTTCCTTATCGTCGTATCGGTAATTAAACTCGATATTATAAGGGTCTACATAATTAATTTGTAACCACTTATCGAAATCATTCTGTTCGGGTGGTGTCGTATCGAAAATACTGTTGGACTCAAGTGGATCTTCACTGCAGGCACTCACTAATGGAACAGTCACAACTATAAATAATAATATCACTAATTTCATACATTAATTTTTTATTTTAACACTAAAGTTATATGGAGGCATATAATTCAAACAAATATACTAAATAGGGTATATGTGTTTATAATGTCAAATAGATTGTTGATTGATTTTGAAAGTTTATCTTGGATTTCCTGCTAATCCGGCATCTATTACATCTTGTGGGAGCTGTAGAGCCCGACGTGGATCATTCACTTTCAGAATTTCTGAAGTTGCATATCCATCACGATTATGCTCAACTTCGATACCATATCGTTTTATATCCACCCAACGTTGACCATCGTGCAGGTTTTCAAGACGACGAAAATGTAATACACAATGAATAAAATTTTCCTGATCTCCGGCTGTTACGGTAAAGCCTTGCGGATTCAGTTTCTTCTTGATGGACCGAACACCTTTCTCACCTAATGGTACAGGCGCGTAATCGAAATTACCAAAGAAATCATTGATAATGGCTGGAGTCAAGGTAGCAAGTGTATAAGTGACTCCGCCATTAGTATATACCTCATTGCAGGTTGCTTTTTGCCAAATGTTTAAGTCGGCTGCAGCTAACTCATATTGTCCCAGATGTACGTATGCCTCAGCACGACAGAGCAATGTTTCATTGGCTGTAAAAGGAACGCTTACAACATGTGCCCTGTATTTCCGGTTTTGTCTGTTGCTTCCCAAAATTCATCTATCTTCGGAAATCTGACAGATTGGTTGTTTCCATATAATTTCGAGATAAGAAATCCGGCTGAACCGGATGATCCCCATGGACCTTTTGCCCATACAGTCTCTTCTAACGTAATATCCCTACTATGATTGTATCGGGGATAATCTCCTGCAATGTAACGCCCGACCAGTGAGTAAATTGGAACGATAAGTAAATTAGCTGTTTCGCTTGCCTGAACATATGCGTTGCTAATATCTGTAGCTCCCAATGGTAGATAAGTACTCATTTTCCTGATTATATTTTCTGGGGTATTTCCTAATACCTCATTGGCATAATCAATTACTTTTTGGTAGTTAGACTTATCTGATTTTACATACAACAGATTAAAACGGGCAGCAAATGCGTAAGCAGCCTTTTTGTTGAAATGATATTTGGGGACGGTGTACACATCATCTCGGATGTATGGAAGAGCAGCTTCCATATCGTCGTTAATTTTCTGATAAAGTTCTGCCATTGTTTCACGTTCGTATTCTACAATTACCTGTGTTTCGGGGCTTTCAGAATAAGGAAGACCCATGTCTGAATCTGCAGTATCCGGATTATATGGCAAACAAAATACACTTGCTAATGAATAGTGGGCAAAAGCACGACATATCAACGCTTCAGCCCGTTGAGCTGATAACCTTTCGGGATTACCTAAATCGTCAATTGCCTGAAGTGCCTGATTGGCAGATGCAATAGCTGAATAATGAGCTTGCCACATATACCTGGGGTCGTCATTACTATCAAGAGTAATATCTTGCCATAAATATATTTCCTCTTTTCTTTTGGTAGAAGAATATTGCTGACCATTATCCATTACATTATCAGAACTATATTCCATCATTAAAATGGGAAGTTTGTTGGGATAAGCAGAAACCAGCATAGATGCAATCTTAGCATCTGTATTTAATTCTGCACGGTTGTCTGGCATGGTGTCCAGGAAATCATCACAAGACACTAATGCCAAAGCTATACATAAAATGGTATATAGTAATTTATACTTTTTCATATCATTCAATTTTTAAATGCCTAATCTTAAAGTTAATGTAAATTGCCGGGGCAGTGGAGCTGCTACACCTGCGGTATTGAAAAATTCAGAATCCTGCCCATTTAGTTTTTTATCAGCATAAATAAGGAATAAGTTGGTTGCTTGCAGTTTTACTGAAAGGTCATTTATTTTTACTTTATTTATCCATGATTTGGGAAGATCGTACATTAACGAGATCTCTTTCATAAGAATAAAGTCACCTTTGGCAACACGTGCTGTTGAATAATTATATGCATTGTAAGCATATCTTAGATTGTTGTCTTGCTGATTAAGGCGTTTGTCGGCGATAACAGGGATATTTGTAGAAATTTCATCACCTGGCATTGTCCAGCGATTTTTAAACTCTTTAGGCATTGCATCCAAATCAGAGTACCTATTGCTAAATACATTATCGAGGCGCACAACATTACCAAAAGAGTAAGTCATAAACACATTCAATTTTATTCTTTTGTAAGAGAATATATTTCCAAGGCTACCGGTGATGGTAGGATCAATTGAACCTTCGTATACAAGGTAATCTTTATCACGCGACTGGAAGTTGTGCTGGCTAACGGTTAACTCTCCACTCTCATTAATGAAAGTGGGTAGTCCTTTCTCATTTAATCCCTGAAAATCTATAGAAAAAAGTGAACGTACAGGATAACCTTCCATTGTAAGCCCTGTATTGGCAACCATATCAATGATGCGGCTGTTACTATCTAAATCAGTTACTTTATTCTTTGCGTGCGAGAAAATGAAGTCTGTGCTCCAACGGAAATCTTTGCTTACAATATTTCGTGTGGAGAGAGTAAATTCAATACCATGCGATCTCATACTGGCTACGTTGGCATATTTCATTACCTGACCGCCAATCCCCATTGTATTTATAGTACCAATAAGGTCGAAGTTATTACGTTTATACCAGTCTACAGCCAGATTTATACGGTTATTGATAAACCCAATTTCTGCACCAATATTTAATTCATGCTTCTTTTTGTAAGTTAATTCGCTATTTTCTAGGTCTTTAATCTGTAATCCTGATTCTTTAACTCCCGTGAAAGGACGCTAGGGATTATAACTCTCAATAACTACACGTGAATTTGTAACATTTGTAGGTCCACGGTCGGCAGTCAAAGAATAAGATGCTTTTAATGTGAGATTGGAAAGAACGGGATCAAACATTTTAAAGAAATCTTCTTCATGTGCGTTCCATGCTTCCGAAACATTCCAGGTAGGCATCCAACGAAATGAGCGGCTTCTGCCCAGTTTGTTAGAGCCCTCATAACGTATTGTACCATTCACCGTATATTTTCCCTGATAAGAGTAAGTTCATGTAGCAAAAAATGCTGCTTCACGAGCGCGAGTTTCAGTAACTGTGAAATAATTCGCATTTTCTTCATTGCCTTACTTAAAATACAGGTAATCATAAGACGGTAGCATCCCCATTTCATATTGTATTCCCACTCCATTAAACCATGTATTTGATCGATCAAGGGAATTTACTTCCATACCACCGAATAGATTCACAATATGGTCCTCGTTAAAAACGTCATTATAATTTAATGTTCCCCGGAAATTCCAGCTTTTCGTACTATATTTAGTCTCACGGTAAAAACCTCCTACAGGAAGTACGGATACTGGCGGCGAATTGACTTGGTCAGGATCGGTATACAACCAGGGGTTGGCATCACGCATAGTAGCATCATCCATAGCACGGAAAGCCCAAGCTTGATTAGAGTTATCAGTAATACGGTGAGTTTGGGTAGACGTTGAGTATTTATAAGCACCTAATGCTGAGGCTTCAAGATTCTTGAGAATTTTCCACCTTAGTTCGCCTTGGAATTTCAAGTCAACCATATTTAGTTCAATATAGTTATTTTCCAGTTCATTGAGAATGTTGAATGGAGCATAATTGCGTACATAATATTCGTTGGGATCCAATGTACGGGATGTATTGAGTGCATATGAATAGGGATTTATATCGAAATCACGTGAAGACTCCCCTGTTGCTACATTCTTAGTACTACCCAGTTTACCAGGAGCTTCCTTATTAGGATAAGCTGCATTTCCAATCAAGTTAAGTGACAGGTTAGGATAAATATTATAAAGTGCATTTATATTGGCTGTATAACGCTCAACAGAACTTCTCTTTGTCCACCCCGGATCACTCATCACACTTAATGAGGTATAGTAAGATGCTTTTTCAGTTCCGGATGACATGCTGATAGCATGATTTTGTGATATTGAGATACTAAATAAAAGATCGAACCAATCTGTATTACGATATTCTGCTTCCTGTAAATATTTATTACGAGCTTGCTGAGTATTGGGCAGACCAAATCCGGTAGTAGGATCATACGTGTTTAATAAATGATACATTTTTTCATATACACCACTTGCCACCGCACGATATGTATCAGAAAAATTAAGATATCCTGCATTTTGCAGTTTTCTGAATACTCCCATTTGTTCCTGAGAGTTCATTATATTGAAGTTGCGGTAACTGGGGTTCGTGCGTATAGTAAATTCTCCGGTATAGCTAATTTTATTAGTTCCGGCTTTTCCTTTTTTTGTAGTTACAACAATTACCCCAGCCATCGCTCTGGCTCCATAGATAGAAGTTGCAGAACCATCTTTAAGGATTTGAAAGCTTTCAATATCATCGGCATTTAATCCGGCAATAGCCGAACTAACAAGTGTGACCGTGTCTCCTGAAGAAAGCTCATCAGCACTAACTTCAGTTACATCCTCCATAATAACACCATCAACTACCCATAATGGTTTTGAACTACCGTAAATAGAAGTCGCACCACGCACCTGGATAAAGGTTCCTGAGATATTCTGTACTGATATTTCAGCGGCACGGCTTTCTAATGAGCGGCTTATTTCTGCCATACCATCCAGTCTTACATCGTCTCCTGATAGTCTGGTCGCAGTCCCAGTAAAAATACGTTTATCCATCCTTTGCATATCAGTAATCACGACTTTGTCAATTGGCTGTGAATCAGTCTCTAATGTAACCTTCAAGTTTGGCTTAATAGAGACTTCGTCAGTGATCATTTCTATATAAGAAACGCGCAAAATCTTTGCAGGACTACCATATGAGTTAAGACGCTTTTAAGCAATTGATTATTTGACTTGCTCTGAGATTTGGCCTTTATATGTTACGAAAGAGATTATACTGACAGATTATTTCCAGGGCCTATCGAGAAGAATATATTATTCTTAAGTAATACTGTTATTCTACCTATTAGTAGTATTTACATTAAGAAGTTGGTTATTGAATAATCTATTATTACAAATCAATTTTATTTACTGAGTTGTTGAAATAGATAAAAGTCTTTTATCTATAATAGATATATTAATTTAAAAAAGAAAAGTGTATACAATAAAAAAGTGTAGTAAAGCATTCACTGCAATAAACAGATAAATTGGAATAATAAAAGAAAGGACATAAAAAACCCTTTTACTGATTCCCATAAATAGAAAATCAGGTAAAAGGGTTAATGCTAATTTGTTGTTATACTGTTGGTTTTAATTGCTTAAAGAAATCATTGCCTTTGTCATCTACCAGGATAAACGCAGGGAAGTCTTCCACCTCAATTTTCCATATAGCCTCCATACCCAATTCCGGGTATTCTACACACTCAATACTCTTGATGTTGTTTTGGGCCAAGATAGCTGCAGGGCCACCAATACTTCCGAGATAGAATCCGCCATATTTATTACAAGCATCCGTCACTTGCTGACTGCGATTACCTTTAGCCAGCATAATCATACTACCTCCATGACTTTGGAAAAGATCCACATAAGAGTCCATACGTCCGGCAGTAGTGGGCCCCATGGAGCCACAAGCCATACCTGCCGGAGTTTTTGCTGGTCCGGCATAGTAGATAGGATGATCTTTAATATACTGAGGTAATCTCTCTCCGCGATCCAGACGTTCTTTGAGTTTTGCATGAGCAATATCACGGCCCACAATAATGGTACCATTCAGGGAGAGCCGTGTAGCTACGGGATATTTACTCAGTTCTTTCAGGATTTCGGCCATAGGCTGATTTAGGTCGATGCGTACTGCTTCACCTTCACCTGCTTCACGTAAAGCTTCAGGGATGTATTTGCCGGGATTCTCTTCCAGTTTCTCTATCCAGATTCCCTCTTTATTGATCTTACATTTGATATTACGGTCAGCAGAACAGGAAACTCCCATACCTATTGGACAGGAAGCACCGTGACGAGGAAGACGAACGATGCGGATGTCATGCGCAAGATATTTTCCGCCAAACTGGGCGCCCAATCCGATCTTGTATGCTGCTTCAAGTACTTGCTTTTCCAATTCTATATCACGGAAAGCCTGACCACCATCATTGCCCTCAGTAGGCAAATTGTCGTAATACTTGGCAGATGCCAGTTTCACTGTCTTCAGATTGGCTTCTGCGGAAGTCCCTCCGATTGCAAAAGCAATGTGATAGGGAGGACAGGCAGCAGTACCCAGAGATTTTATTTTCTCTAACAGATAAGGAACCAATGTATCGGGATTCAACAAGGCTTTGGTCTCCTGATACAGATATGTTTTATTGGCCGATCCTCCTCCTTTGGCAATGCAAAGAAATTTATATTCAGCACCTCGTGTTGCATACAAGTCGATCTGTGCAGGTAGATTACATCCGGTATTTTTCTCATCATACATATTCAGGGGTACATTCTGTGAATAACGCAGATTCTCCTCTGTATATGTTTTATAGACTCCTTTGGACAGGGCTTCTTCATCATTTCCATCTGTCCAGACCTGTTGCCCCTTCTTACCCATAATGATTGCCGTACCTGTATCCTGACAGAAGGGAAGTTTACCCTTGGCAGAAACTTCGGCATTGCGCAGGAAAGTCAAGGCAACATACTTGTCATTTTCACTGGCTTGAGGATCGACCAGTATCTTAGATACCATTTGCTGATGTTCGGGACGGAGCAGAAAAGATACATCACGGAAAGCCGCATTAGCCATTGCCGTAAGCCCTTCCTGATCGACCTTCAGAATCTCTTTTCCTTCAAACTCACTTACAGAGACATAGTCTTTGGTAAGCAGATAATACTCTGTAGCATCCGGTCCCATTGGGAATGGCTCCTGATACTTGAAAGGAGGTGTTGCCATAATCTTATTCTCGTTTATTAATGTTAGTTAGTGAGGCAAAGTTAATAATATAATTCCGAAGTTGTAAAAGACACTCATACTTTTAATCCTTGTTCAGTAGATATAAAAACAGACGACTTTCCACTATATTTAATTTTATTCCTGTTACTTTCATAGAAAAGTCATCTCTCTTTTCTCTAAGAATTCGAAATATGAATTATTAAAATACACCAATAAGTCGCCTATCAGTTTACATTAATTCCGTGAAAAGATAAAAGTTTTAAGTAAGTTGTCCGATACGATTGATTAATTCCTCACCCAGTGCGGTTTTTTCATCTATATGCTTTAGAACAGCTGTAACAAACGGATTACTCTCAAAATCTCCTCTAACCTGTTCGAAATCTTCACGCATATCCGAACGGGAACCATCCGCGCCAAATCCTGTCATAGAAGATAGAGAGAATTCTTTACGGGCATCCTCATACACAAGGCGATCCAATCCAACAACAGCCTCCTTCCAGGCATTTACGATTGCTATAATTTCTGTGGCTGTGATAGTTTCCGGATCATATCCA
>DALZBD010000181.1:0-7726 GCA_031977515.1 Bacteroides sp.
AGATATTTTTGCTTTCTGCTTTGTCTTATCTCTTGTCCGGATTCCGGCTCAAAAACCTTTCTGATCAGGCTATTTTCAACTACCAGGCTGAATATTTCCCCGGTATCCCGACATGGCGAATATTTTAAGAATTTGTTTATAAAGCCTAAACTTTCCTGTATTTTCCCGGAAAGGACAAAAGCTGTGGAATCCTCCCGCAACGATCTTCCTGAGTAGTTCGTTGTCTCTTTATATAAGAAACAAAAGTAGTGTAGATGGGCTTTTTTTATTGGGGTGCTATATTGCGCCTTTTGTACCTGTTTCTGAAAAACCTTTCTACCTTTTATCTGATAGCGATAGAATGATACTCATCTGTCATGTATGTTTCTTTTATAGTAGAGGTATTGTTTTGTGTTGTTTCGTTTATAGAAACTATACTTGTCTCCATTTGTCTTATATAGAAACAAAAGATTCCGTTCTCCGCCGTATCTTTGTCCGACTAAACAAGTCAATGATTTTATAGAACCTTCTGGCGATTGGGTTAAGAAAATAAATAAACAAGATACTTTGATTTAAAAATGAAATAGACAAACTAACCGACCTGAACTTTATCAACTGCACCAAAAGAATATCTGTTCATAGAGATCGGAGAGGTATCTGCGTAAAGTAATCCTAAAAACTTTATTTGTAATAAATACACAGGGAAACGAAACAATGGGTCGTATTTCCCGGGATGAGACATGCGGCTATATAAAGTGAAAGGTCTTGGATGTTGACATGCGAATGAAACTACATTATTATTCACAAACTAATTTGATTGTATGAAAATTAAAATGTTATTGGTGGGAATGTTGAGTTCCCTGTTCTTTGTGGGATGCGACAAAAACGACGAAGAAGGTATGAAACCCGGAGAGAATGAGGAAACAAAAAGTGTGTTCCTGCAATTTGAAGCCGGAAGTACTTCTCAGACCCGTTCGGTAGAAGGAAATGCCAACGGGGTGAAAGCTACTCTTTCTTCTGCACTTATCTATTTTGTGGGAGAAGAAGCAGATCCGAAAGTATATGCTGTACGTACTGTAGGTGGTGCGGGTGCAGATGCTACTATCACTGAAGTGACACAAGGCAGCGGTAAGGAATTCACAGGTATTCCTATGGATGTAAAAAGAGTATATGTGATCGGTAACCACGATTCGGAAGACGTTGCAGGTGTATCTGCCACATTCCCTACAGCCAAAGGTACTACCCTTTCCTCTATTGAAGCCGTGTTGATGAATATCGAACAGGTAAATTATCCTTCGGTAGGAGGGAATGCGCATACCGGGCTGGCTACCGTGTTGTATGGAAACGGTGAAGTAGTACCTAAACAGAATGCAACTCAGGAAAATGAATTTCAGGCACACGTGAAGGTTTCTCCGATCAATGCCCGTATCGAACTTGACGAACTGGCGTACAGCGGAAACCTGAAATCCTTCACACTGGATGGTATCTTTATCAACAACTACTATGCAGCAGCTGGTCTGGCCTCTTCATCGTTTGTTGAAGGCAATATGACAAACAACGGTTCGAATACGGATAAGTACCTGATCGGTGGCAATGAGTTTGCCTATACCAACTTCTCTACCATGTTTGATGAAGTAGGTACAGCTGTAACTGTGGCAAATGAAAAAGCCAGTATGAAACCTGCACCAGGTAATACCTGGGCTTATCAGGTATTTGGCGGAGCTCCTGAAATAGCACACGTTATTGTGAAACTGTCTGATATAGTAGATGTAAACGGTCACAATCAGGCCGATCAGTACCTGACAGTAAAAGGTTTCAGAGATGCAACAACTGACGAAGCACTCCCAACGCTTGACGCAGGTAAAGTATACCGTATTACTTCGTTGGAGTTTGATGACTCTCATCTGGAAATTATCCCTGAGCCGGAAAAGGTTTCTATCTGGGTAACAGTTGAAATTGCTGAATGGATTGAAGTCGTTGTAAAACCCATTGTTTGATTTACGATGTACGGATTTACGATTTAATATTTACGATTGAAGATAACAGAATGGGTAGTAATCCGGAAGGAAGGAAGGAGAAATGAAATGATAGATACAACATTTTGCCATTTAATAAATAGAATGACAAATCACAGTGAATATACCCTTCCTATATGCCCATCTCTTGATAAAATAGAATTCAATCATAAGTCCGTAAATCGTAAATCTGTACATCATAAATTTCTTTATATATGTGTCATGTTCGTTTTCGGGCTGACAGGATGTATCGGGGAAGACCTGATCGACTGTCCGGTTGCGGAAAATGTAGAACTCTCTTTTCTCTATTACGGAGACGGAGACGAGGATATTTTCCCGCAAAAAGTAGCGCGCGTGACTACATATATATTTGATGATTCTTATAGCAGTATCCGCAGGTATGAGGCAGGTAAGAACGAATTGAATACCCATCAGGGCATACGGCTTCAATTGCCGGAAGGAACCTATCATGCGGTATGCTGGGGAAATGTCTGGCGGGCCGGAGAACAGTTTCACTCCAAAGAGCTCCAGGAACTGACCGATTATCTGCTCGTACATGGAGAAGATGGCAAAGAAGTTACCGGTATGGATTCTCTCTACTACGGAAAAACATCTTTCCGGGTAGATGGTAAAGGGAATGTGAGTAAAGTGATCCCGTTTGTTTCCGCTCATATCAATATGGAAATTTATATGAAAGGCTGGAAACATCTTTTTGCGGATGAAGGGGAAGTTCCTGAAGTAGTACTCACCGGTCTTTTTACCCAATATGATTTTGCAATGGCTCTCTCGGGCGATCCGGACATCGTAAAGCCGGTCATGCAGAGAAAAGACAATGATATCCTTGCCACGCGTTTCTGCCTGCTTAGGTTTCCGGATGAGAATCCGATAGAAATACATGTGAGACAGAAAGCTGGAAATACACTTTATACGCTGGGATTGCAGGCTTTTATGGAGTCCAATCAGATAAAGGTAGAAGGAATACAGGAGATAACGATCCCTATTTACCTATCTTTTGGTAGCCATGGAGTAGAAGTAGGTATCGATCCCTGGGATTCTATACCCGTAACCCCCGATCTCTAAGTGGTTACTTGCAGGCTATAAACAGATTACCTCTGCCGATTGTTATCATTGAACAAGAGGTAGGTATTTTTCTCCTATTCTCTCGCGGAAAGCTTTCTATGCATCTGCAAAAAAGTTTATACAAATAGAATGTATGTTGACACCAGAGATATTGAATAGAGAATTGATACAATTGATTCGTGATAAATTGCCTCAGGGTACCACGGTTGCCAATTATCTGATGGATATATTGCCTTTGGGTAAAGAGGCAGTATACCGGAGATACCGGGGAGAAGTGCCTTTTACACTTGCAGAGGCTGTTGCCATATCGCGCAAGATGGGAGTATCGCTGGACCAGCTGACCGGAGTAAAATCAACCGGAGAAGCCCTGCTCGATATGAAGTATATGCAGGGCAGACCTCATCTGGAGATATACACAGATACTCTCGATCAGTATGGATATGCTTTTCAGGCACTTTCGCGTAAGCAACCCACTGAGTTGTGGGATGCTTCCAATAGGCTGGCACTGGGATTTGTCTTTAATTATCCGGCACTTTCCAGGTTTCACCTTTTTAAATGGCTCTATCAGCAGGAGGCACTTCTGGACGGGAGCAATTTATTCAGTTTTGAAGATATAGAACTCACAGACGAAATACGGCGCAAGCAGCAGTTCCTGGTTGATGTCAGCAGAGAGTTTAAATACAATGTCTATATCTGGGACAATCGCACGTTTCTTGCTATGGTCAATGATATCCTGTATTTCCGTGAAGTACAAATGATTTCCGCGGAAGGAGTGCAACAACTCAAACAGGAGTTGTTGCAGGTCATAGATGAGGTGGAAATTCTGGCCAAGAATGGGAAGTTTGATAATGGAAACAGATTGCAGATGTATGTCTGTCACATCAATTTCGAAACATCCTGTGTATATGTACAGGCCGGAGAAGAGAAGATGGGGCTCATTAAGGTATACAACCTGAATTCTATTCTCTCTCACGATCCAAGGGTTTTTAATAACCTGAAAGGGTGGATACAGTCTTTACGGAAGTTCTCCACCCTCATTACACAGAGTGCCGAAATGCAGCGCTATAAATTCCTGAAAGAACAAAGGGAACTGATCGGCAGACTCTGAACCAACTCACACAAATATCCGCTTACAAACGGAGTATATAGATAAAAACACGACTATGTTCAGAAAAATAATCTTTTTTCTTTTCATCGTTTTAGGGACGTTGACTTCTTGTCAGGATTCCGATCCTGTGAAGGGGGGAAGTGGAGTATCCGGAGAAGAGGTCTTGCTCTTTATGAGTATGCAGGTCCCTTCTGCGGTTTTGCCCGGACAAACCCGTAATTCACTTCCCAACGAGAGAGTAGTGGAAGATATTACGATCCTGGTACTTGAAAAGTCCGGAGAGAATTTTCTGTATAGCTATCAGGTAAAAGGGCAGTCACTGACCTCGGGGTCGGAAAACATCTTTTATTTCAATGCCAGACTGGTGGCTACAGAATCTCCTGTGAAATTGCTGCTCCTGGCAAATGCGGCTCAGGATATAGCCGGAGTCTCTGTGCATACCAGGGAGCAGGATATAAAAGCAATTCTCACCCGTGATTATCCGGAGGTCTCTACAGGAATGTCAGGCATATTACCTATGTCTGCGGAATTGTCTTTTCCATCTGGTATTACTGTAGACCAGCAGGCTTCTGTGCAACTGACGCGTGGTGTTGCCCGGGTAGATGTATACAATGGGGTACCAGCCGATTTCATACTGACTTCGGTACAGATCTTTCGTGCACATCAGCAAATAAGTCTTTTCCCCGGGGAGACAGGAGATATTACCACTCCTACACTTCCTTCCGGTTCCTTACCATTGGTAGATACGGAAGCCGTGGCAACGGGCAATGTGGCCACTACACCTGTCTATCTTCCGGAGTCTGCGATCGTCACAGACAGGCAGGCTCAAGTGCGGGAGGCTACGTGTGTAGTGATCGGTGGGATCTATAAAGGTGATAGTACACCCAGTTATTACCGCATGGATTTTGTACCCGAAGGGAACCCCGGACTTTTCGGACAGGTGCTTCGCAATCATAAATATGTATTCACTATTCAGGGAGTTCGGGGGCGCGGATGGGAAACACCCGAAGAGGCTTCCCGCAATACTTCTACCCAGATGGAGGCAGAGATCAAAGAGTGGGACGAGCATACAATCAATATGAGTTTCGACGATACCCATCACCTCGCGGTTTCGGCACGCGAACTACTGTTGGATGCGATTGTCGGTGACAGGAAGTTCCTTGAAGTAGATACCGATCTGGATAGCTATACAGTCTATTGGCTGGATAGCCAGGGGCAGGAGACCAGTGCGACTCTATATCCGGGCGGAAGATCGATCCTGGATGAGGAAGGAATCTTTGAACTGACCGTGAGTGAAGACGGTACCCGGATTGTATGTACCACCCTGCAGCAGAATGCGGGTTCGGAATGGCGGAGCAAGACCATCCGTTTACGGGCGGGAAGACTGTCTCTGACGTGTGACATACGGCAGGGACTCATCTCCCGCAGTACTCGGCAACTGGTGGTATATGGCTCCAATTACGAACTGGGATCTTTCGGAAATCAACTGTTGGGAAGTGGCAACAACTCACCCAGCCGTCCTGCAACCATGATCAGCAAACTGCGCAATACCAGTAATTTCGGTCCCAATACAGAATTGAAATTTCAGGGTTTTGCGTTTGCAGGAACCTCCTCCTACGAAATCCCCCCTACATATGTTGATATGTTTGATGTGATCTATCTGACCTATGTCGGTAATCCCAATCCTGCTCCTGCAATCCAATGGCTCAATGAAAAAAACAACCGGGTACTGATCGTACAGATGGAAGGAAGCAGCACCAATAAAAAGATAATGACGGCCTTAGGAGTCACACACTTTCAGTCAACCAAAGTCACTCCTTTTACTTTGTCCGAAGAGGCTCCGCCGGAGATTCTTGAAGGACCTTTCGGCAGTGTATCACGGGATATGAAGTTTCGCTGCTACGATACTACACATGCGGAGATCAGCCTGGAAGAGGCTGCCCGATGCAACATTACACCTATATTGATCGGAGGCGGAGGAGGAGTGGCATTGGGTGTCGATCTGGAACGCAAGATTGTATATAGCGGTGATATTGACATGTATAGTGAACACAAAGCCAATATGACCGATGGAGCTGTCTGCCTGAGCAGTGGTAGTACCATAAATAAAAGTAATTCTGCAGATGTGCTGATCTGTAACCTGTGGGCCTGGATTGCCACCGTAGCACTCAGTCAGGAATGATCTGAAATCGCTGAGCGATAGGTTGCTGGAGCTGTCTAAATAATCCTGACGGAGGAATAGGATATTTTATAAAGACCGAAAGGTCTGTAGGCTGTTCCTCCTTTACTTTGTTGAAAGAAGAGCCATGTTTATATCCCGGTAGGGGTGTAAAATGGCTCTTTCTATGGAGGTGCATTTCTTTTTCTTCTTTTCGTATCCTTGTTTCCTGCAAAACAAATGCAATACAAAAGACACATCAATCTCATTTTTCCGTAACCTGCCTGTAATGTATATGATCTTTTTTTGCACTCAAAAAATCATTTGAACAGAATGCAATGAAAAGAGTAAAACACATCTTATTTATGAGTGCATTGTTTGTCTCCTTCTGGGGAAATGCACAGATAGCCGATTCCACTTTCAGAGTAGTACCTGTGCAGGGAGCTTACAATTTCCGTGACATTGGCGGATATAAAACCAAAGAAGGCCATACGGTGATACCCCGGAAGATCTATCGGGCTGCCGATATAAGTAAACTGACCGATAAAGACCTGGAGTTGCTCACAGAACGCAATATCCACCACGTGATCGATTTCCGGGGTACACAGGAAGCCGCGGCGGCTCCCGATCGTCTGTGGACCGGAGCGGAATATACCTTATGTCCCGCAGGCAGTGACCATGTGGGTGATCCCAACGACATGATCTCTTTCCTGAAAGACGATAATTTCCTGCTTTCTTTCTATGGCAAACCCAGTGTACAGTATGCCGGAGACCGTTTTCGCGCATTGTTTGCCCATCTGATGCAGATGTCCGATACCGATGAAGCGCTGTTGTATCATTGTACAGGTGGAAGAGACCGTACCGGAATGGCCACAGCATTGATCCTCTATACCCTGAATGTACCCATGGATGTGATTGTGGAAGATTATGTGGCTTCCAACTTCTACCTGCGCAACATGAACAGAGAGATGTATACCGCACTGGCCGAGAAGGTGGGTATTTCCGTAGAACAACTCGAAGAAAAGATGAAATTGCGTCCGGAATATCTGCATGCCTTTTTTGATGTACTCACCGAAGAGTATGGAAGTGTAGAGGCATTTCTCGAAAAGGAATTCGGGCTGGGACAGCAGGAGAGACTGGTTTTTATAAGCAAATTCACAAGATAATTCTACACTCTGATGAAAAAAACAAGAATACTGTCCGGTATACTGTTCATACTGTTTCTGCTTTGCAGTGTCGGTTCCGTATATGCCCAGATGCTGCGGGGTGAGATCGTTTGTGACGATGGACCTCTTCCTGGAGTGACGATCCACATTCAATCCCTCCAGCAGGGAACTGTTACAGACCTGAATGGAATATTCAACCTGCAACTCAACGCTACCGGTG
>DALZBD010000182.1:0-7725 GCA_031977515.1 Bacteroides sp.
GACTATAAGTGCGTCCGTCATAGGTGTAAAAACTCTCTCCTATTGTGTTTACATTTATTGGTTTGTAAATGCAACGGATGAGGACTCTGGTGATGACGTTGTCACTGTTCTGGTCTGTTTCGTCCATGGTATTTTCCATACAATATTCGGATTGCTTTATGCTTTTTCCGAATTGAGGATATGGAGCTGTCAGGGAGGAGAAATAGAAAAATTGTTCCTCACGTTGATTAAATGGTCTGGACCCATAACCGGAATAATTGGGATCTTCCCAATACCACAGTTCGCGGTTTGGATCAAGCGTGCCTTGTGCCATCCAGTAGGTATAGCGATTTGTAATATCAAGTTCCCATTGTATGTCTGCTACTGCTGCATTGTTTTTTGTGGGAAATGTGTCACTCCCGTCGGAAGATTCAAGGGTGACTTTACTGACAACTCTGGCTACTGTTGCGGTAACCGGGTCGTTGTGTGCCTCGCGGATGGTGGCTTTAAGTTTGTTCTGGGGTATGGTGATAAGCCCCGGTCCGCTTGTCATAAGGAAATGGTTGGTTTGTGCGAGTCCTCCTACGTTATCTGTTTTAGATAAGTTGTTTTCTATCTTTACTGCCTGTGTGAGAAGTTGATAGGTAGAACCTTCTTCTGTGAGAGCTTTTAGTTGGGGAGTTATATTGACGACGACGAGCATTTTAAGATCGGTTGCGGGCACTTTGCGGGCGTAGGTGATAAATTTTGTTTTATCGTTCTGACTGGTTGTGGAAGCCAGGTCTTTTCCTTCGCTTGAATAGTCGGTCCAGGCTGCTGAAGAGCCATCTGTGTTGGTACGGATGTCAAAATCAAAACATTTTACTACTTTGGAGGACATTTGTTGTCCGTCATACAAAACGAGTCTTACCTGTTGGACAAAATTTTCTTCTGCCGTGCCCTGGGCTTCTCCTTCGTATGCTCTGGTCAGGTGATAGGTATTAAGGTCAATACCTAAGGAGAGATAGGCTGTATCAACAGGTATGGTAGGCTCCTCTATATCTATAGGTTCGAAGGCGTTGTCGCATGAACAGGCAGTTACGATCAGAAAAGATAGTAACAGGAAGATTTGCCAACTGTTGCGACAGGCTTTGTCCGGGTTATGTATGAAGTTGTATTTCATTTTTATTTCTTGTTGTAGAGACGCATATTTGCATCTTTTATTCGGTTTCTGTTTTTGTTTCCGTACCTATATTTCTTATTTGGTTTTAGATGCGAATTTGATAGATACATGAGGGAAACAGGTAGACTCAAAATAGGTAGATGCAAATAGGAAGACGTAAATATGCGTTTCTACAGGGTTGTATTCCATTTTTGTTGGATTTTAGGGGGTCAGAATTCGTTACCCTGGTCTCTGCATACCCAGTCGTTGATGGAAATTTGGCCTGCCACCCATTTTTTTTCCGATCCATCGGGAGCTGGTGTCATGAATATAAGCATTTTGTATTCATCTTCTCTGTCCATATATTCCTGGAGGCTTAACCGGGTGTATTCCTGCAATTTCAGGGCCTCGAGATAGGTATTGAGGTCTATGCTCAGGAGCGTAGTAGCAGTGGGTACATGCATGATAGTGAGCTGATTTTTCTTTTCTGCATATAACCGCATGGTATGTAGTTCGACTACTCCGCCTATACCGCTTTCGGTGTTTTCTCTGTAGAAAGGGTAATAATGCCAGAGGTCTTCTCCGGTACAACTGTTGTAAGCATCACAGGCATTATTTGCCGCATCCAGACAAAAGGAAAATTCATTGATATCAAATGTCTGTGTACCTACTGTAGATTGAAGGACAATGCGTATTTTATTTGTATTTTTTGTCAGTGACAGGGTCGTTGTATCGTTTTTGCTGACTCTTGTCCGGGCCGGGGCCTGTGCTATGGAGCCATGCCACAAGGGTTGGAGAGAAGTGTCGATAATGTTGTTCTCTCTTTCCTGAAGTTGCAGCTGCAGGTCATGTATGGTAGACTGATAGGGGGTCATAGGGGTTTTGAGTGTATGTTCGTTGCACATTCCGGGAAATGCGACGAACTGACAAGCGTCTTTATACATCTCAGGCAGCCCCATGATGTATCCTTTTGGAAACGTGGTCTGGTCGAGGCACTGATCCGTTAGTTTATTTATATATATGCCGTCTTCATCGAACAGATAGAGTTCGATATTGGATACCTGCCGGTGAAAGAGGTCTTCAAAAGCCATATTGTAGTCGTAGACGAAACGTACGTAGGAATAGTATTCGTTTGGATCTACAGGAGGGCATTCATCTTGTCCGTCACGTACACAGGACGACAGCAGAAGAGTGAGGCTCAAACAGGTATAATGGATATTTCGGATAAATCTGTTCATTATTCGGATTTTATTTATGTGGTAATAACTGATCTTTTTTTATTATCTCTGATTGTTTTTTATATTCCGGGTTTGAGATCTTCTTCCCAGTCTCTTGCGAACCAGGGATTTAATGTGATCTCTGTAGAGATATAGCTTTCGTTGGCCGACTCTATTCCGGGTCCGTTGATGGATGTTATTACGACCTGATAGATATTGTTGCGCACGACACCGTAGTATCCGTAGTCTGTGGCAGAGTAATTTTTGCCATTGGTTCCAAAATGTTGTACTGGTACCCGGTATACATTAAGACCGTCTTTATGATAAGTTAGTCCAAAGGAAGTGGATACGTAAGCAGTAGGTTCCTGATCTTCTCCACTCTTGAAATTAAATGGAGAGTCAGTCATCGTCTGTGCCTGTTGTAGTATTTCTTCAAGGGCTTGCATATCGGATGGATAAGTCCCGTTGTACCACTCTACCGCCTGTTCATGGGTGAATATTTTCCATCTTTTATCGGCATCGGTGGTATCGTAGAAGGAATAATAGGTATTGACACCTGTCATTCCTGCGGGTTCTGTTATAATTACTTTGATAAGTAACTGGGTGGTATATAGTTTGGGGTCTGTGTTGTCGTTGTTCTGGTCTGTACGAGACATTGTATTTTCGAGTACATACTGATAGTATGTATTATCTGTTCTGCTGCTATTGCAGTTGATAAATGCTTGTTGATCCGTAAGAGAGAGAATCGTGAATTGCTCTTTTCTTTTGGTCTCGTCATTCACATACTCTGAGTTAATGTCGAAGTTAGGATCTTTTGCATACACTTCTTCACGTATGGTGTGAAACCCTATTTCCTGAGCACCAGTAATGAGGTAATCGGGTTGACGCACGAGATAAGATGCTTTATTAGTGATATCTACCCCCCATGTGATGGCTCCGATCTTACCGCCGAGTGTAGCCTGGCTGCCGGACATTCCATTGTGTAGTGATATTTTAGCCAACATACGTTCGACGGGTACAGATACGGGATTGAGCAGGGCATTTTGCTCCTCTTCTTCAAGTTGTGATCCGGAAATGTAGATCACGCCGCCCGCATTGGCCATAAAGAAATTTGTGTCTCCATTTTTGTTATAGTATGAGTCTGCGGATGTATCCTGTATAGCATCCATTATCTCTTTTAATGTGTTGCGTCCTGCTCCATAGTCTTCCTGTGAGCGGGCTTTCTGAGACAATATGGCAGGGGACGGATTCACCAATACGATAAGTTGATAGTCTTGTTTTTTGAGTTTTATGGGTTTGGATATAAATTGATCCTGATTGCCGCTTGCCACATCTTGTCCATGAAAGTTTTCCTGGCCGTTGGTCTGCGCCTGGAGGGGGATGTTATATAGAAGGGGGGAATTTGTTCCCACCGCCTCATACAATAAAATATGAACAGAAGAAACGGATCTTTCCTCTTTCGTTCCATCAGATATATAGGTGGTACGGGTATAGTCAAAAGTCTGACCAATCCCGATCTGGAAAGAGAGATGATAGTTTCCACGCTTCGCTTTATCATCAGGATTGGGCTCGTCATTGGAATGGATACACGATACGAATAAGCTGATCAGACATATCCAGCATCCCACTACTCCTATTTTCTTCCTGTTCATATTTCGTTTATTTATTGTTCTGGATGAATATTCATTTTATCTCCTTTGTAGAAACGCATATTTGCGTCTCCATATATGTATGTCTTTTATTAATATGGGGAGACGCAAGTATGCATCTCTACAAAAGGTGAATTACAATTCTACGTTTTGTGTACGTATTACCCATGGTAATACTTCGATTTCTGTAGAAAGATATTCTTTTTCTTTATCATCCGGTCCTTCTGGTTCAGGTATAGTCGGAGTACCCGGGCCTGTGATTTTTGTCAATGTCATTTTGTATACGTTGTTACGCACTACTCCATAACGTCCAAAGTTGAATACTCCCTGAGCCAATCCTTCGTTTGAAGAAAGTGTATCATCGAAATGACGGATCAGCGTACTATAGTAGCTTAGTCCTTCTTTATAGAAATGAAGTTTGTTATGTGAACCTGATTCAGTGCGACCTTGCGCTTCATTCAAATCAATGAAGTTTGCGTTTATCGCACTTACCACAGCGTCTCTCAGTCCACTAGGAGCGGTTGGCCATGGGTAGTTTGCATTATCAGTGTCTACCATATCCTCATACCATGTTTTGATCTGATCGAATGATACTGCTGTACCTCCAAAGAAGTAATAAGAATCACCTGCTGCAAAAGGTATTGTTTGGGCAACATCTTTGTAAGCTTCAGGAACATAATTTCCACGAATAAGTGCACGGGTAGTAACGTCTTCCCATTGTTCCTGTGCATTCATGGTATTTTCCAATGCATACTGACGGGTAGGAAGCGTTGTAAGAGCCTGAGTAGTAGAAAGGTCTGTGATGAATCCGGATGTTTCAAAGTCAAACTCACTTAGCAGTGGTAAATTGTTTGTACCACCTGTTCTGAAGATACTGAAATGGTCAAAGTTCGGATCTTCTGCATAGTAGTAAGATCTGTCTGTTACCGTACCATCTTCCATGATCCAGTTTGTGTTGTTAGGAAGACCTGACATACCCGGCGCATGATAAGCTTTTCTTCTCATCCAATATGTTTTTTTATTGGTGATGTCCAGTTTCCAGATTGCATTTACCAATTCTCCTCCATTGGGATAATCCATATCTGCTTTAGGTTTCATCTGGAAAGTTACTTTTGCCAGAATACGGTCTACCTGTACAAGTGGTTTATTTCCCGCTTCTGCTTCTGCAGCCGTTTCATACATGTGAACATCTTTTTTCACATCTACCAGACCGTTTGCATTCGTCATGACGATGTTTGTCATAATGCAGTTAGGTAATTCGCTTGATACCTGAGCTACACTACTGGTTTTTGCGTCATCAAATGCAGAAAGATATTTGCCTACAGTAGTAGCAGCTTTCATCTCCGCAGTTGGATTGAGCACTACTAACAAGCGATAGTCCTGAGATTTCACTTGTTTGGCTTTCATTATAAATGATGCTCTGTCGGTAGATGAAGCTACGTCAGTACCGGTAAATGGAGTACCTAAAGTTCCGTTGGTTTCGGCATCAATTATTTCACTATAGGCAACTTTGTCGGCATCGTCATATAATACCCATAAAGCTTCTGATACTACATTTTCTGCGTCTTCACCGCCTTCTACTGCTCTGGTGGGCAGCATAATGTCAAGTCCACTCAACATTCTGAATGAGAAAAATGCTCCATCTTCTTCTGTAGGATCTGTGCCAGGACCGATGTTTGGCTCATCATCTTGTGAACAAGATGTGAGGGAGATTCCTCCCAAAATACATAGAGCAAATAGTACTCTTTTCCATGCTAAATTCATAATTCAATAATTTTTTGTGTTAAAAAAATGTTTATTACTTTTAGGGCTATTATTCTTTTTTTGCCCATTACTTCCCTGAGGATGCATCTTCACATCCCCTATATTTATTATTAGTATGTTGGTTTTTAATATGTTTGTATCTACTATCAGATCCTGGATGTGTATGCGACAGGAAGTGTTGGTACGTATCTTTCGGAATATGTGTGTGATAGGAGATACAATTTATGGATGAGGCGCAGATATGCAAAAAATAAATACAAGAGACACAAATATGCGTGTGTAAAGCCGTGGAAATAATTCTGGTTATCCATATCCTAAATCTACTTCTTGTTTTCTTTTATACCAAGGTGTGATAGTTATCTCAGTAGAGATGTATCGATTGTCCCAATCGTAAATACCTATACCTGGTCCTGTTATGGAGTTTATCGTTACAGTGTACATATTGTTGCGGACTACTCCGTAGTATCCATAGTTCTCTACGGGATTTACACTACTATTTTTATTACCGAAGTGCCGGATGGGTATGCTGTATTTGTTTAATCCTAAGGGATGATAAGTAACATTTGCATACGTGTGATACAATTCTTTCGTTGTTCCGGGAAGCTGTGAACTGCGGAAGTTGAATGCTCCGGGCACATTGTTGTTATAATCAGTTTGTACTTTTCTTACGGTTTCTTCCAGAAGTCCGATCCATGCGTTTTCGTCTTCATTGCCTGTTCCCTCCAGATAAGGAAAGCCGGCTTCTAACCAATGTGCAGCCTGCTGGTGAGTAAATATCCTCCAGTTTGTTTCTTGTGCACTATTCGTCAACAGACAAGAATAATAGTTGCGGTTAGGATCATTTTCATTATTCAGATCATTTGAGTCCCAAAGCAATTGAGGATAGATCAAATAAGCTTCAAGCATTATTCTTGTGATATAATTGTTACCATTGGTGTTACTTTGAGTTTGTACATCCATGGTATTTTCAAAAACATATTGAAACGTAGTAGCTATCGGATCACTGTTAGCATCGGATATCCATGTAGAATAAGGTATCGCATCATTAGCCTGCCACACATGGAACTGATTACTGCTGTTTTGGCTTAATGTGAAGTTAGGATCTTCTGCATAGATATCTTTTCTATCTGCACCTTTGGGGCTATTTGCTTCACTTTCGTGTGTACCATTTGCCAACCTGGCAAATCTACGGATGAGGTAAGTACTTTTATTGGTGGCATCAAGATACCATTTTACAGGCCTGGTGCTATCCATAACTACTCCACTTGGAGATATCTGTATTCCGTTTTCATTTTCTTTCACAGCGACCTTTGCCAATAGACGATCAAGATTAATTTGCACAGGGTTTGCTTCAGCCTCTTCTGTAGAAGTTTGCAGAGAGGTAGAAGAAATAGAAATCAACCCGTTGGCATTACTCATAAAAAACAATGGTGTATTTGCCTGATTTTCGTACCCTCCAAACATTTCCGTCGTGAGTTCTTCACTTTCACCACCCAATGCATGAGTGAGATTAGATAAAGGACTACCTACATCTATCAAAAGAGCCCCAAAGAGTGCAGCAGACGGATTGGCAAGAACTGCCATTTTATAAGCTTTCCTTTTTACTGGCTGTGCAACGGTCTGAAATTTATTTATTCCCGATTTATTTTCCAGAATCACCTCTACGTCTTTGTTGAAGAAATTTTGTAAAGTTGCATTTCCGTTTCTGTAGTTTTGGATATCTAATACAAATTTATAATCAAGCACATCCTCTTCGTTGTACAATAGAATCCAGACCTGATTCACACGATATTCCCAAGGCTCTATGTCTTCTATTTCTGCTCTTGTTCCAATCGATGCATAGGTGTCGAGATTAATGGAGAAATATCCTTCTGTCGTCTCTCCCTGGCCTTTTGAGGGCTCTTCGCTGACCTCCTGTATGCAGGAGATCAGCAAAAAGGTCAAAAAAAGGAAGAATATCCCAGATTTGTATGTT
>DALZBD010000183.1:0-7598 GCA_031977515.1 Bacteroides sp.
TCTTATCGGGAAGAAAACGAACGGCCCAGGTAGTAGAGACGCATATTTGCGTCTGAATAAAAATGCGGGCAAAATTGAAACAGGCTTTCTTTTTTGTACCTTTGCACCCTAAAAGTTATACCAAGAGCATGATTGAGCTGACCAAAGAAGAGTGGAAACAACGCTTAAGCGATGATATATTTCGTGAGATATCAGCAGCTGCTGATAGCCTGAATTATGAATGTTATGTGGTAGGAGGGTATGTACGGGACATTCTGTTGGAACGTCCTACCAAAGACATTGATGTGGTAGTAGTAGGCAGTGGCATTGAGATCGCGCGACATCTGGCGCAGCGTCTGGGCAAGGGTGCCCATCTGGCTGTATATAAGAATTTTGGTACCGCACAGGTCAAATACCGCGATGCGGAGGTAGAATTTGTAGGTGCCCGTAAAGAGTCGTACCAGCGCGATTCGCGCAAACCCATCGTAGAAGATGGTACGTTGGACGATGATCAGAACCGACGCGATTTTACGATCAACGCCATGGCCGTTTGTCTGAACCAGGATCGGTTTGGAGAGTTGATCGATCCGTTTGGCGGCATGGAAGATCTGAAAGAACGCACGGTGCGTACACCCCTGGGACCGGATATTACCTTCAGCGACGATCCGTTGCGCATGATGCGTTGCATCCGTTTTGCCACACAACTCAATTTCTACATAGATGATGATACATTTGAGTCGCTTTGCCGCAACAAAGAACGTATTGAGATCATTTCGAAGGAGCGGATCAGTGAAGAACTGAATAAGATCATACTGGCTCCTGTGCCTTCCAAAGGTTTTGTAGACCTGGAACGTTCCGGGCTGCTTGCACTGATTTTTCCCGAACTGGTTGCTCTGCAGGGGGTGGAGACCCGCAATGGACGGGCGCACAAGGATAATTTCTATCATACACTGGAGGTGCTTGATAACATCAGCCGGCACACCGACAATCTCTGGCTTCGCTGGGCGGCGTTGCTACATGACATCGCCAAACCAGCCACTAAGCGTTGGGACCCGCGTATGGGATGGACGTTCCACAATCATAATTTTATCGGTGAGAAGATGGTGAAGGACATCTTCCGGAAAATGAAACTCCCGATGAATGAGAAGATGAAGTACGTACAGAAACTGGTGGGCCTGCACATGCGTCCTATCGTGATTGCGGACGATGTGGTGACGGACTCTGCCGTGCGACGACTCCTTTTCGAAGCAGGCGATGATATTGATGACCTGATGATGCTCTGTGAGGCAGACATTACTTCTAAGAATATGGAACGTAAGAAACGATTCCTGCAGAACTTCCAGCTGGTGCGTCAGAAACTCAAAGACCTCGAAGAGAAAGACCGTGTACGCAACTTCCAGCCACCGGTGAGTGGAGAGGAGATCATGCGTGTCTTTGGACTCACTCCCTGTCAGGAGGTGGGCAGTCTGAAGAGTGCGATCAAAGATGCGATCCTGGATGGAGTGATTCCCAATGAATACGAGGCTGCGTATGGATATATGCTGGAGAAAGCGGCAAAGATGGGCCTGGAAGTGAAAGAGGGGAATGACTCTCCGGAAAACTCATGAATCTGATAGTTCTTTAGAAATACCAAGGGCGGCTTTCAAAGCCGCCCTTGGTGGTAAAATGTGTCTGAGATGTTTTTCTGATCAAGCTCAATACATACTACCGGCAATCATTGCGGCAATGGATCCCCACAAAAGGAATGTCAGTACAAAACCAATGACCATCATTATCAATGCTGCTTTGGCAAAGTTGGCTTTAACCAGTGGAGTACTGCCCCCGAATGCCCAGATGCAAAGCACTATGAGATTTACTAACGGGATTGCCATAAGGATCAGCACAATGATCCAGTCTACAACGGACATTACAGAGTTGTTTGAATCAGAAGAATAATTTTCCATACATGTAAGTTTTTGTTGATTAACAATGTTAGAGATATAAATATTCTGAGAGAATCTTCCTTTTCGTAATATCCGATAAAGTTAGAAAACTTTTTCTTTTTTGCAACACAAGTCACGATTTTTTCTGAAAAAGAAGATGTCTTATCCCAACTCAATGATCTCTTCCGGACATATAGTAAACTTTTCTACTCCCTCTCCGTTGACCACAAAAGAGTTTTCAATACCTACAGCTCCTACTGTTGGAAGTACGATCTTGGGTTCCAGGGCAAATACCATACCCGGTTCCAGTTCCTGTCTGATGCGTGGTGCCAGTACGGGTGCTTCGTTGATCTGTAGTCCTATCCCGTGTCCAATGAACCGGGCCTGTTGGGAGATACCCATGAAGCGATTTGCAAATCCGGCTTTGGTCACTATATCGATAGCGGCCTGGTAGAGCTCTTCACACACTGCTCCCGGCCTGGCCAGTGAACTCACTTTTTCCTGTACATCGAGGCACACCTGATGAGCATCATAGGCTTCTTCACTGAGTTTTCCGATGGAGAATACACGGGTCATATCGCACATATATCCGTTGAAGTTCCCACCTATATCCACCATCACAGCTTGTCCTGCTTCCATAGGCTTACCGTTGACACCTCCCGGCAGGGATGGGTCCAGCCCTTCACCTCCCAGTGCAAAGTCGTATGGAGAAGGAGCGGCGGCATTGTCTCCACTGAGTACACTACCCATAAAGATCTCCATGCTTTGTCCGAATACGCGGAAGATACCCAGGCAGCCTTCCAGCCTCATTAGTCGTTCGATCTCTATGGAAAACTCGCGGTCGGTCATTCCCGGGCGATATACCGAAGGGATCTGTGCGTATGCTTTCGCATGGGCAGCAGCGGCACGGCGAAACATCTCAATCTCGAAAGCAGTTTTCACGCTTCTGGCCTGACGGATCAGCGGAGTACCGTTGACCACAGTGGCTTCCGGGAATATTCCCGCCAGGCGGGTGTATTCCGTATAAGGGATCTCGTCTCCCTCCAGCATGAGCCTCTGAGGCAGGGGCAGACCATTCTCTTTCAGAATATCCACGATCTGTTCGGGTTTGCGTATCGAGTGTACAAACTCTCCCCGCATGGTGTTGGGGCGTTTCACAAAAAGACGTGCCGGCGCATGAAGAGGCAGGTACAGGTATCCGCTGTAGATGCATCCGGCAGTATAAAGTAAGTTTACATTACATGTAATGAGTGCGGCGTCGATGTTTTGCTGGGCCATAAAAACCCTGATCTTGTCGCGACGGAATTTCAATTCTGATTGCAACATTGTAGAAAATATTTGAATTAACGGGACAAAGGTATAGTTTTTAGTTGAAAATGAAACTTTTTGTAAGGACTTATCTGTGTGGCTCTTTCTAAATGTGTTTGAATTAAATAAGATCAGAGGCTGTTTTAATATCGTTTGTTTCTTTGAGACGCAACGTATTACGTCTCTACATCGTTTGTGTTTTCTTTTATTTCGTTACCAATGAGGATGGATAAAGGGAATTGATTACCTGTAGAGACGCAATACTTTGCGTCTAAGAAAAGCAAATAAACAGAAAAACAATAAATGGATTAATGAGGGGTTCAAGAATTCAGTAAAATACAACTTTGTGTAGTTTTCAATGGGACAATCATAACAGTTTCCGGACCTTATGGTACAGGAAACCCCACCTCTCCGGGAGAAGGAAAGGTGGGGTTGTGGTTTTGTGTCTGTGTGACAGCGGTCTGAAAATCTTTTTATTATATGATACCTTGTCCGAGCATGGCCTGCGCCACCTTCATAAATCCGGCGATGTTGGCTCCTTTGAGGTAATTGATGTATCCGTCGGGTTCTGTTCCGTACTTCACACACTGATCGTGAATGGCATGCATGATACCTTTGAGCTTCTCATCCACCTCCGCTGCACTCCAGCTCAGGTGCATGGCGTTCTGCGACATTTCCAGTCCCGAAGTGGCTACTCCACCGGCATTGGCCGCTTTTCCGGGAGCATACATGATCTTGTGCTCGAGGAAGGCGTCGATTGCTTCCGGAGTACATCCCATGTTGGAGATCTCGCCTACACAGATCACTCCATTTTGTATCAGTTGCATAGCATCCTCCTCGTTGAGTTCGTTTTGTGTGGCACATGGCAGTGCAATGTCTGCTTTGACCTCCCACGGACGTTTGTCGGGAACGAAGGTGGCAGAAGGAAATTCATCGGCGAAGGGTGCTACCTCGTCGTTGCCCGAGGCGCGCAGTTCGAGCATATAGTCTATCTTCTCTCCGCTGATGCCTTCCGGATCGTATACGTAACCGTCGGGTCCGGAGAGTGTAATGACCCTGGCACCTAGTTCCGTTGCTTTCAGCGCGGCTCCCCAGGCTACATTGCCAAAACCGGAGATGGAAACAGTCTTGTCTTTGATGTCTATGCCTTTTGTCTCCAGCATCTGATTCACGAAATAGAGACCACCAAACCCGGTCGCTTCCGGACGGATCAGTGAACCGCCATATTCCAGGCCTTTTCCGGTGAAGGTGCCGGTAAATTCCCGGGTCAGTTTCTTATACATTCCAAACATATAGCCGACCTCTCTGCCACTGACCCCGATATCGCCGGCCGGTACATCCATGTCAGGCCCGAGGTGTCTCCAGAGTTCCAGCATAAAAGCCTGGCAGAAACGCATGATCTCGTTGGGGCTTTTTCCGCGTACGGAGAAGTCCGATCCTCCTTTACCACCGCCCATAGGCAGGGTGGTAAGAGCGTTTTTGAATATTTGTTCGAAAGCAAGGAATTTGAGGATAGACAGATTGACCGACGCATGGAAGCGGATACCCCCTTTGTAAGGGCCGATGGCATTGTTGAATTGTACCCGATAGCCCAGATTGGTTTGCACCTCTCCTTTGTCGTCGACCCAGGTCACCCGGAAGGTGAAGATCCTGTCTGGCTCTACCAGTCGCTCAATGATCTTTGCCTTTTCGAACTCCGGATGCAGGTTGTATACTTGCTCTATGGAGATCAGTACCTCTTTCACTGCCTGCAGGTATTCCTTCTCACCGGGATGTTTCGCTTCCAGAGAAGCCATAATTTTTTCAATATTCATGGTATATCGTTTAATAGGTTGATCCTGATAAAATGACATAATCTATAGATGCAAAATTAGAAAATTATACGATATATCCTAATATTGTAGGTGTAAATTTATTTAAGATGTGATAAAATGATAGTTTTTAAGAATATTATAATTGGGATGGAAGTAAATATATAGTTTGTTTATACCAGTGGTTCTGCGGTTGGTTGCTTTTACCAGCCACTGGCTGGTAAAAGCAAACCACCCCAGAACTGCATCCTGTCAGATCACAGGGAATTGATGTATACCTCTATGTTGTCGTAATCAGGATGTATGTCTCTTCCGTTGGGTCGGAATGTATCGGGGTTGAAGCCTTGCCCGATTTCCCATTCATCCGGAATACCGTTCCGGTTTGTATCTGTTGGGGGTTCTACAAAGGGATAAGTCGCAAATCCTCCATGAGGCCAGGAGGTGGGGGATGCCGGGATCCTGCCGGTTCCTTCTTCTACACTTTTAGATACATACAGGGTGATCACGTCCCGTACGGGTTTTGTTACACCTCCTTCTTGTATCACCAGTTTACAGGCATCTTTAGCGGTGTGCGTGGTGACCGGTGCTACGGAGTGAGGAGTTTTCTTAATTACCCTTGGATCAGTATCGAAAAGCAGAAAATCTCTTGAAGGCAGATCATTGCCACTTCCATACCACTGTCCGAAGAGGGTCTCTTCGTAAAATGCTGCGCCCGACCGGGTAGGGGTGTTCGGACCAGGCTTGATCGTGTTTCCAATGTAGTTGAGGCGCAAGTAGTCGTTGGGACTGCCATATCCGGTATTTTTGTAGTTGTACAGGGTATTGTTGCGGTAGTCGAAGGTGAGCATATCGATCCGGGGATTGCGTCGTTCACCGTGGGCGATCAGGTTGTGATGGAAGGAGACAAACCCCCAGCCATTGGCAGCCATCGACATGGAGTGATTGCCCTTTTCGTGTGTAGACTCAGTAGGGGCACCGTAGATATAGCTCCACTGTACCGTAGATGCCAATCGGTTTACATTGCCGTAGAAGTTGAATACCTGATCGTTGGCATAGGCAATTTCACAATGGTCGACAATCACATTCATAGCATTCACATCCAGTGCGTGGGTCTGTTCGCCCAGTGTACGTTTCAGATCTCCTGGCCCTTTGATCTCTCCGGTACGGATGCGCAGGTAGCGCAGGATCACATCGTGTGCATTGGCTTTTATTCCCCAGTTCCTGATCTGTATACCTTCTCCCGGAGCCGTATGCCCGGCAATGGTTACATAGGGATTGTTGATCACAAGATCGCTTTTGAGGTGGATGTCTCCGGATACGGCAAACACAATGTAACGGGGGCCTTCTGCTTCGATGGCTTCACGCAATGTGCCGGGGATGACGGGTTCGGGAGGTAGAGCCGGGAAAGCCGGGAGCAGCGGTACGCCGGCATCGGGATGTTCGTTGCCCAGTGCATCTATATAGGGTTTCCAATTGCCCTCACCCAATGTCCTGGCGTGGCTGCTGGGTTGTCCGTAACGTCCTTCCGGTCGGCCGGCTCGTCCGTGGGGCAGATAGTCTTCCAATGAAGTCACTACATATACTTTTCCTCCCCTTCCTCCTGTGGAGTAACGTCCGAAGCCTTCTGCCTCCGGAAAAGCAAGAGTCTGTGTCCCCCCGAATTTCTTCACAGGACCGGTGGGAGTCAGCATGATCTCTACATACGAAGAACCGTTGGTAGAGCCGCTCAGGTTGGTGATGGTCAGGATCACATCGTTGGGGAGTGCATAGCGTGACACCAGGTAATGATCACTTTCCAGTTTGCGAGCACCGAGCGGGGAGAGTTGTGTTGCGATAGAATCAAGCTTCGCCAGCAGGGAAGGTATTTCTTCCGCGGGGATAAACGGAAACTGAGGAGTAGTCATTCTCGATCTGGCCCGTTCTTCCACCCTGCCGTGTTGCTGACTGTGGAGCAACGGGCGACCTATGTGCAGTTTGATCACCGGGTTGGCCTTGTCGAAACAATAGTATTCCGTCTCGTAGGAAAAATGATCGAAGACTTTCTCTCCCGGCCACGTATCTTTGCGTATGTCCGTAAAAAGCAGAGGGTATTGTTCGTTTCCCTGCTTCAATTCAGGTGTTTGCTCAAACAGGAGGGCTTTTAATTCTCCGGGCTCTTTCTCCCAGGGGTTATCTGCAGTTAATAACTTTCCGAGGAAAGGAAAATCCTTTGTCAAACCTTCCATAGGAGAGGAGTGGACAGGCAGTAACGGACATAACGACAGTATAGTACATATACAAAGAAATAAACAGGAGTGTTTCAGATGGTTCATTTTCAGATGGAGGTTTTTAGTTTATGTTTTGGTCTGTGCAAGATGGGAATTCTATGGAAAACAGGAGTGGAATAATAGGTGTAAAACGTGCATTAATTATTACTCCCTGTTTTTTTAGAGCCTGTTTACATTCTGTTTATTTATTTATTTATTAGACGCAAAGATGGGAAACGCAAATATGTGTCTCTACGTTGTTTGTGTTTTCTTTTGAAGGAGATACACTTGTAGAGACGCAATACGTTGCGTCTCATAGACAAAAATAAGTC
>DALZBD010000184.1:0-7594 GCA_031977515.1 Bacteroides sp.
TTGATTGCAAAGATAAAAAAAGATATAGAAGAGCCTATTTAAATGTTACCTGTTTTTTTATTTTCTGAGAATGTAAAGAAAACACAAACTTTGTAGAGACGCAATCCCTTGCGTCTCCCATACAAAATACCCGCCCGGGAAAGAATGAACCAACAGTTGACCTAATCCATCGAAAATCGACGAAACCAACACAACTATCAGCGAAGGCAAAACATACCCAACTCCTATCTGATCTACCCTTCCTGTTTCAGAAATTGGCGTATATCCCGTCTGATCCATTCGTAAAGAAACAGGCGACGGTATCCCGTATTGCGGCGAAGCACCTCCTCTACTTTCACCTGGCTGTTGCGGTAGCCGGAAAGTTCGTTGCGAAACTGTTTATCGTGCCCCGCCAGTTCAGTGATCTCTCTTTCCCGTTCCCGGCGGAGCACCGTACACACCGGGATAAGCAGCCGGAGCACCACATTATCGAGCAGATGATGCCCCTGTATGTACAGGTACGTGGTGTCCGGTGTGAGTCCCAGCGAGACCAGTCTTTCGCCCAATGCCCGTACCGGGTCTATGGAAGCAGGAAAACGTGTTTCCAGTTCTTTCAGTTTCTTATGCACCTGTCGGCGCACTGTCTCCAGGGCTCTCTCCGGATGGCGGAGGCTCACATCCTCCAGACGTACACAATAGTTAAACGCACTGATCGAAAAAGTACGTGTGTCTTTCTTTTTGTAAAACCATACCGACCACAGGAAAAGAGGATAGATAATTTCGGAATATTCCCCGAGGAAAGCCTCAAAATCGATGATCTGCCTGTCGTTGAGCGTAGCCTGCACACACACCCTGTGCAGGCTTCCGGGATAACAGCGATAATTCTCTATGGCATAGGCATACGTCTGAAACACGTAGGGGTTTTTATTGATCTTCCGCGATACGTATGTGGTTCCCTGCAACAGAAAATCATAGTCACTGTCTACACAGGCGATCAGGCTTTTTCCCAGTTCCTCCGTATTCAACGTATTCATCAATACAGGTTTCTTCCCTTTCGCCAGGGAAGTAGCCGAAGGGAGCATGACCTGAAAATAGCGGGTCTCATCTTCAAACTCCTCCAGCAGCGTACGCCAGAAAGGGATATCGTCGTAGCTCTCCACATAGGCTACAATACGCCTGCGGGCAGTGCGGGAACGCATCTGATTGGCTGCCTGCAGGTATTTGGAAGTGATGTTTTCCGTGAGTCGTTTTGCCATGATACAAGCAGAGATTAGGACTCCACCGGAGTAGAGATATCACTGACCTCCGTCACAGCATCCAGCCACCCCTCCATGATCACCGCCGGCGAATGGGTACTGATGATCAATTGCACATTCGGATTCAGTTCCATCAGGATAGAGATCAGCCGTTGCTGCCATTCGATATGCAGAGAGGCTTCCGGCTCATCCATAAACAATACCGTATGACTTCCATCCTGCACCAGAACGGTGAGCATGATCACCAGCATCTGCTTCTCACCGGAAGAGAGTTTATCTGGACAAAGCAGATCGCCATGCTGATAAAAAGCGATATCGTTCCTTTTCCGGTCGATCACCTTGCCGGTATAGCCAAACAGTTCGTCCACCAGATCATAAAAGCGTTGCTTATTACGGGAAAGGTTGGCAGCCTGCTCCCGTTGTTGCTCCTCTCCGCTGTTGAGCAACTCGATCATGCGATTGGCGATATTCACCTGGTAGTCCAAATAGCGGCGCTGGAGCTGATAGAGTTGCCAATCGAGTTCGGAACGTATGATCGCATCCGATACACGTGTAGTGAAATCTCCGATGGGCAAAGGACGATCGTAGCTTCGGATCACATCATAGGGGATGTAAGTTGCCTCCGGATCGTCGAAAGTAATATGCACACCAAAGGTATTACCGTTGCGGATCTTTCCGGAAAGACGATCCAGCTGATCGACCGAATGACGCAGAATGGTACTCTTTCCCATACCATTGATACCGGAAAGGATATTCACATCAGGTCGCAACTCCCAATCGATATGCAACCGCCCCCAGAGAGCATCAATTTCTATACGTTTGATATAGTGAGCCTGTTTTTCCATAAGTCAGATTTTGTAAGACAACAAACTTACAGAAAAAATTCCTATTTACCTTTTTCTGAATTATTTTTCTGGTAAGTTACCGCTTATATAAAAGGGAAAAAGAAGAAGAAGTGTTCGGTCAGAGATACGATTTTTCTTTGGAACAAATATCCAGACCACGATATAGTTCCTGAGCCATTTCTTTGCCCACACGGGTGAATGCAAGTACAAACCCCTCTTCAAAAAATAGAAATTCTATTTTATCTCCCATCCGGCGATCTACCCACCGCATCATATCTATCCGCTGATAGTGGCGAAAACAGTGGTAAAGATAAGGATTGATACAGGTCTCTATATCTACAAACAGTTCAGCTTTCAGACATACGGCGTCACTATTCAACTGACTGTCCCAGTCAAAGTTGAATTTCAGCAATGCATCCGTCTCCGTTTCACATTGAATATAACTGTAGTGCATGATGGGATCCGTAACGCGTTCCAACCCCGGCATCTCCTGTTCGGACAGGATCTCACTGATCTCTTCTCTTGTTTTTCCCAGACAAAGCTGAAGTATACCGAAAAGACGTAGGACAGAAACCGAATATATCTCGCCGTTCATAAGTTTCAATTAGATTGATTAAACAGTCAACCCGGGATCATTTATATTCTTTCTCACAGAAAGTATAACTTCCAAAACACGAATAGGATTTTTATGTAAAATCCTACAATCAAAAGTACCAGTATTCCGGCAGTTTTCAAGAAGCAAAAATATGCGATAATGGAAATTAGTTGATCAGGAAACATCAATCTACTTATAAACAAGACTTTGAAAAAACACCAATACTGAATTCCATTTCGATTCAAAATCCGGATAAAACTCATACACACAAAAATCAACCGGATTTATCCCGATTTTTATCTCTCTTTGTCTGGGAAGAATAACCAGGATGAATGAAATGTAAGAAGATCATTTTTTATAAAAATGA
The DNA here is from genome assembly GCA_031977515.1 of Bacteroides sp. Classification (GTDB taxonomy): domain Bacteria; phylum Bacteroidota; class Bacteroidia; order Bacteroidales; family Bacteroidaceae; genus Bacteroides. Next base: position 3,043 of record DALZBD010000184.1, read on the forward strand.
CGCACAAATAGATTTAGTGACTAAAAATTACTCTATAAAAGAATGATTTGTACGCCTTACAAACGAAGAAAACAGTTTACTTTGTATGCTATGGCATAGGATTACATACAAATTGGTGCCCCTGAATCGCCGGACAAAGTCAGGAATAGAAGGAAAATTATTTATCGGATGAAGATTTTGCTGGTTTCTTTGAGACGCAAATATGCGTCTCTACATTGTTTGTGTTTTCTTTTGAAGGTGATACACTTGTAGAGACGCTGGTACTTTGCGTCTCAGCGACAAAAAGAGAACAGAAAAAGAATACACTCTTTTTTCTGGTATCGAAGATCGGCGAAGTCAACACAGCGGCGAGGTCAGCATAAGTTAAAATTCGAACCCGCTCTTACATAGCAGAAGAAAAAATCACATTATAAAAGATAAAGGTATGATGAAACAATTCTTAATTTTCAGAAGGACATATTTTGTTGTCATTCTCATAGGCTTCCTGGTTGCATTCACCGCGGCAGCCGCACAGCAAAAACCAAAACGAAACCTATTGCGCGAAACAAACGATGAATTCTTCAGGACCGAAGAAGCACGTCGTATAGGGGATCAGTTAGTCGCCTTTCAACGTTGTACCGGAGGTTGGCCGAAGAATATAGATATGACCCGCCAAATGAGTGACGAAGAATGGGCACAAGTAGAGAAAGATAAATCACGTCGTGACGATTCAACGATCGACAATGACGCCACCACGATGCAGATGATCTATCTGGCTCGTCTGTATCAACAGACAAAAGACACACGCTACCGCGATGCTTTCCATCTGGCATTGGAATATCTTATGGACGGTCAGTATGACAACGGCGGATGGCCGCAATTCTGGCCGGAGACAAAAGGATATCAGGTACATATTACCTACAACGACGATGCCATGGTCAACACACTGGAATTATTCTCCGATATTATCTCCGCAAAACCACCCTACCAGGGTAAACTGACCGACAAGTCATGGCGCCAACGGCTATCTGCAGCCTTTGACAAAGGGATTGAATGTATTCTGGCCACACAGATCGTAGTGGACGGACAACCCACAGTATGGTGTCAACAGCATGACCGGGAGACTCTGGAACCTGCGCCGGCGCGTGCTTTTGAGCTGGCCTCGTACTGCTCCAGTGAAAGTGCTGCTATTGTACGTTTATTGATGAAACTGCCCAGACCCGACGCACGTGTGAAACAAGCCATTCATGGTGCCATGAAATGGTTCGACACCTATAAGCTCACAGGACTGCGGTACGAACACGCAAGATGGATAGAAGGAGAACGCACTTCCCGTCTTGTGGAGGATCCTCAGGCAAAACCGATATGGGCCAGGTTTTATGATCTGGAATATGGCGAGCCTTTCGTCTGCGATCGCGACGGTATACCTCGGCGCCGGTTGGAAGAGATCGGTATGGAACGCCGTACGGGCTACGGTTGGTACAGTAGTCGTCCGGCTGAGCTCTTCGACCTGTATGACATGTGGGCCGCCACCTATGATCCGGAACACAAAGTAAATGTCAGTCTGGATACCAAAGGTGCCAACGAAAATGGAACCATTGAGATGTATCGCCGTCCAACCATAGACCGTACGGCTTTCGATATAGTAGTAAGCCCCGGAGAAAGCATACAGGCTGCCATCGAAAAAGCCCCGGAAACACCAGTCAACCCTTTCAAAATTCTAATTCTAAAAGGTACTTATAACCAGAAAGTCATCATAGATCGTCCCAACATTGTACTGGTAGGTGAGAATCGGGACAGCACCCTGATCGTGCTGGCCGAAACCGCTAAGACGCGGACCATCACCGAATACAAGGGACGTCCTGTGGGTAATGGAGTGATCGTGCTACAGGAAGGTGCAGATGATTGTGTCATCAGCGGGCTGACAGTTTACAACAATTATGGAACTACCATCGAAGATACGACCACCCATCAGATGTCGATTTTCGGACGCGCCACACGTACCATCGTGATCAATTGCAATGTATGGGCCGATGGCAACGATGCCCTCGCTCTCTGGGCTCCGGGAGGCAATGGGATGTATTACCATGCCGATCTCTATCTTCGCTGCCCGGGTGTGGACTTTCTCTGTCCGCGTGGATGGTGCTACGCTACACGCTGTCATTTCTATGGCGATGGCCGCGCACTGATCTGGCACGACGGCCGGGGCGATAAAAGTAAGAAACTGGTGATTACCAACTCGTCTTTTGATGCCCAATCACCTACCATCCTCGGACGCTGGCACCATGACTCACAATTCTTTATTACTCACTGCAAGATGTCGGAACAGATCCTTGACTGCAACATCAGCTATGCCTATTCAGACAAAGTCCTTGACCCCTGTCCGTGGGGGCAGCGTACCTATTATTATGATTGCCACCGCAAAGGAGGTCATAGCGGCTGGCTGAACAACAACCTGCAGGAGGCCGAAAATGCACCGGAGTTTCACGGCATCACTGCCCGGTGGACATTCGGAGGAAAATGGGACCCGGAAAAGCGGATCCGTGATCTCTGGCAGGTTCTGGCCTACTGAGGCATTATCCTATTTTTTTGAACATAAGATTTTCTTTAATCTGATTGTAATCGCTACAATGTCCTTACCGCTACCGTTTATACATATCTTTTTGTACAGCGCCTGTACAAAAAGATATGTATAAACGGTAGGTCCTTACCGGTTGTGATACTCATTCATCGGTAAGGGAGCGATTAGTAGCAAATCCGAATGCGTTCAGAAGGAGTATGTTGAGATCAACAACATCTCATGATCTGCTATTTTTTATACTCATACTTCACTATCTGCAATCAGAGAAGATAAAACCAGAAATCCATATACAACAAAAAATAAGGCCATCCCAAATTTTATTTTGAGACGGCCTCATCCGACAACTATTGACTATTTATCACTGATTCGCATCAGTCCGCTCCTATCAGCTCATGGCCTGCAGCCCCAATACTCCTGCAACGGCACTTGCTACGGCCAGGAAAAGTTTGTACCAGACGTTCCATTTGTTTTTCTTCATTGTACTTTTTTATATGGAATTATACGTTATAAATGGTTTATCCCAGTGCGTTTCCACCTCCTCCGCCATCTCCGGACGGACCATCGCCTGTGGCTCCGGGAAAGGCATCTTCCCAACGCTGGAACTCGATGCCTGTAAACATCGAACGGGTCACGGTGTTGTTCCTGCCCACATCGCGCTGACCGGTGGGGGTAAAACGGATACGGAGTCCGCTGATCTGGGTCGGTTTCACATCTTCGGGGTTGTCTACTCCATTTCCCGACGAGCGGGCATACATGGTGAAGCAGCCGAGGCCATCGAGGCATACGGTGCGGCTGTTCTGCAATTGCTCCTGCAGGGCAGACACCAGGTTGCGGATCACATTATGCACATCCCCCGGAGTGAGGGAAGACTTCTCGGCGATGATGTCACCGATCTTCTGGGTATCAATCACACGCCCTACCTTGAGAAGGCGCGGATGCCACTTCTTCTTTCCATCTTTGGAGGGAATGGTGCTTTGCACAGGTTTGTAAAATAAAGGCATACATTTTGGGTTTTGTGGGACAGATGTCCCGGGTGAATAATGAACGGATACATTCTCTTTGCAATCGATTACGCAGACAAAGGTAGGGCATCCGCTTTTGACGCAGGTACAAAACGGGACAAACGGGTATAAAACAGTATGTTCAAGGTTTTAAATGGATGACAGAAGATAGAAACAATTCTTTATTTACACGCTCTGACTGACAGAGGGAGTATTTACGATTTACCCATTATTCCCTGGGGACATGTCTATAGGGAATAATGGGTAAATCATAAATCTCTTCATGGCTCGCCCAGATACTGAACGATCAGCCTCACCTGCTGCGGGGTAAGCAACCGCTGGTGGGTTGTATAGCCCGTCTCTGCCAGTTTGCCGGAAAGCACCCGGTGATGGTTGATCCATTTGTTGAGCGTACGCAATGCCAACCGGGCAGACTTCTCCGGCAGGTAGCTTCGAGCCAGTAACCTCTTGGAAATTGCTCCCTGCGACAGGGTTTCCGATTCAAAATCAAATGAAGTGTCATTCAAAATATATTCCATGGATTAAAATGAGGATAAAAAAGGGGTTAACAGGAAGATGCGAATACAGAGCGTGTGTCACAAGGGATCAAATAGCACGCAGATGACGCGGAAGGACGCAGAATAGCGCAGATTCTTTTTATAGAATGAACGGATTGTCCATTGATTATCTTCATATACTTCTCTGCGCTATTCTGCGTATTCTGTGTGCTTTATAGATAACATATACCTTCCTGCGCCATTTGTGTTTCTCGTAGAGACGCATATTTGCGTCTCCCTATTTGCGTTTCCCTGTTTACATCTCCCTGTTTGCATCCGAAACAGAACAGGCTCAGATCCAAAGATCCGGTATAGCTTCACTCCCTCCTTTTGTCGGACAGGATCTTCAGGATATACAGTCCCGGCCGGTTGATCTGCTTGTAACGCCCCGACGTGCGGCTCTGTGTCTCCGGCCAGTTATTTGCCGAGACAAT
>DALZBD010000185.1:0-7571 GCA_031977515.1 Bacteroides sp.
GAGTTGATCGCTTTCTGCACAGAGAAACTTGCAAAAGCAGATAGGGAAATCGAAAAATTGCTGTCAGAAGGACAGGAATCTGAAGAATAAAAGCTATTTTTGTTCCTCTAATAAAGAAGACTAACTTACACACGAAGAAATGAAATCAATAGACTGGGCCAATCTGTCGTTCGGCTATCTGCCTACCGACTACAACGTGAGAATAAGCTATAGTAATGGCGAGTGGGGTGAACTGGAGGTCAGTGACAGCGATCAGATTTCCCTGCACATGGCGGCTACCTGTCTGCATTACGGACAAGAGGCTTTTGAAGGGCTGAAAGCGTTTCGCGGTCAGGATGGAAAAGTGCGTATTTTCCGTATGGAGGAAAATGCCAAACGCATGATGGCTTCCAGCCGGGGCATTATGATGGCCGAACTTCCTGTCGAACGTTTTGAAGAGGCTGTACGTAAGGTGGTTGAGCTGAACCAACGTTTTGTACCTCCTTACGGAAGTGGTGCTTCGCTTTACATCCGTCCGGTGCTGATCGGTTCAGGGGCTCAGGTAGGGGTGAAAGCTGCCGATGAATACCTGTTTGTTATCTTTGTGACACCGGTAGGTCCTTATTTCAAAGGAGGCTTCAAACCTACGCCTGTATGTATCATGCGCGGATACGACCGTGCGGCTCCGTTGGGGACGGGTACCATCAAGGTCGGAGGTAATTATGCTGCCAGTCTGAATGCCGGTGCCAAAGCACGTAGCCTGGGATATGCAGCGGTACTTTACCTGGATCCGAAAGAGAAAAAATACCTCGATGAGTGCGGACCGGCCAACTTCTTTGCTATCCGTGGCAACAGTTACATCACTCCGGCTTCCAACTCCATCCTGCCTTCTATTACCAACAAGAGTCTGATGCAGCTGGCCGAAGATATGGGTATGACTGTAGAAAGACGACCCATTCCGGTAGAAGAACTCAGTACCTTTGAGGAGACAGCCGAATGTGGAACGGCAGCAGTGATCGCTCCGATCTCCCAGATCGATGATCTGGATGAGAACAAGTCTTATATTTATACTCCGGACGGCAAGCCCGGTGCGGTGTGTGAAAAACTTTACAATAAACTGCGTGCGATCCAATGCGGAGATGAGCCTGATCCGTACGGATGGGTGACTGTACTCGAATAATTGAAATATGAGCCATTACAGGATCACCACACTGGTGGAGAACTGTGTATATAACAAGGGATTGCAGGCCGAACATGGCCTGTCCCTGTTGATAGAGTCGGAGACGGCGTGTATCCTGTTTGATACCGGCGCCTCCGGACTTTTTATCCGTAATGCCGACCGGATGGGAATAGATCTCCGGAAAGTGGATATACTGGTCTTGTCGCACGGGCATCGTGACCATACAGGAGGAGTCAATGAGTTTCTGGCTCTAAATGAGCGGGCAAAAGTATATGGCAAGCCTGCTATATTCCACAAGAAGTACAAGAATGCACAGGAAAACGGTATGCCCCTTGTACCAGAGAAATACCTTCACCGTTTCTATCGGATAGAACAGACCACTGAGATCGTACCAGGGGTGTATCTGTTCCCTCAGTTGGAGGTAACGGACAGACACGATATGCATTATGACGATTTCTATACCGTGACAAAAGAGGGACACGAACCGGATACGTTTGAAGATGAACTGGCCATAGGCCTGGTCAATGAGAAAGGAGTTTCTGTATTGAGTGCCTGCTCGCACCGGGGGATCACCAATATCATTCGTACGGTACGCACTGCTGTTCCCGATCTGCCGCTCAGACTGGTATTGGGAGGATTTCATATCCATAAAGCAGGCGAAGAGAAGTTTCATGTGATCTCCGGGTTCTTCGGGAAACATCTGCCCCGCCGGCTGGGAGTATGTCATTGTACGGGAATAGATAAATATGCCCTGTTTCGTCAGCAATTCAATGACCGTGTATTTTACAACTACACCGGACATGTAGAGATCATAGAATAGAACAATTATGGGAAAAAATAAATTGCAGAAGTTTGCCGACATGGCAGCTTACCCGCATGTCTTCGAGTATCCATACTCTGTGGCAGAAGAGGTACCTTTTGAGATGAAAGGACGCTGGCATACTGATTTTTTCGGTAACGACCGGCCTATTGTGCTCGAACTGGGCTGTGGACGTGGAGAATATACCGTAGGACTGAGCCGGTTGTTTCCGGAAAAGAACTTCATAGGCGTGGATATCAAAGGAGCCCGTATGTGGAGCGGAGCTACCGAAGCCAGAGAAGAAGGACTGAAGAATGTGGCTTTTCTACGTACAAATATCGAGATCATCGATCGTTTCTTTGCTCCCGGTGAGGTGAGTGAGATCTGGCTGACTTTCTCTGACCCGCAAATGAAAAAGGCAACCAAACGATTGACTTCTACTTATTTCCTGGAACGTTATCGCCGGTTTCTGGCACCGGACGGGCTTATCCATATAAAGACCGACAGTAATTTCCTGTTCACCTATACACGTTATCTGCTGGAGGAAAACCATCTACAGCCCGAGGTCATGACCGAAGACCTGTATCATTCCGGAAAAGCGGATGAGATCCTGAGTATCAAAACCTATTACGAGCAGCAGTGGCTGGATCGGGGATTGGATATCAAATACATCCGGTTCCGTCTGCCTCAGGAAGGGCAATTGACAGAGCCCGAAGTAGAGATCGAACTGGACGCTTATCGCAGTTACAACCGCAGCAAACGAAGCGGACTTCAAACCAGTAAATGAACAAATAGTTATGACAATATATCCCAAACTTATCCTGGACGCCCTGAGTAATGTACGTTATCCGGGCAGTGGAAAAAATATAGTAGAGGCCGGTATGGTCGATGACAATATCCGCATTGAGGGAAATAAAGTTTCCTTTTCACTGATCTTTGAGAAACCAACCGATCCTTTTATGAAGTCTGTAGTAAAAGCAGCGGAAGCCGCTATACAGACCTATGTAGGGCCGCAGGTAGAGATTGCAGGCAACATCAGTGTGGCTTCCCGACAGGCTGCCCGTCCCGGGGTGGAACAGTTGCTCCCGGGAGTGAAGAATATAATCGGTGTCTCTTCCGGCAAAGGAGGAGTGGGCAAGTCTACGGTGGCTTCCAATCTGGCAGTTTCTCTTTCACGTCTCGGGTATCGGGTAGGGTTGCTGGATGCCGATATTTTCGGTCCTTCTGTTCCTAAAATGTTTGATGTGGAAGATGCCCGTCCGTATGCCGAACAGATCGGTGGGCGTGACCTGATCCTGCCGGTAGAGAAATACGGAGTGAAACTCCTTTCGATCGGCTTCTTTGTCGATCCCGATCAGGCCACGCTCTGGAGAGGAGGTATGGCCAGCAATGCATTGAAACAACTGATCGCAGATGCCAACTGGGGAGAACTGGATTACTTTGTGATCGATCTGCCCCCGGGTACCAGCGATATCCATCTGACCATTGTGCAGACCTTGCCACTGACGGGTGTGGTAGTGGTGAGTACGCCTCAGGAAGTTGCATTGGCAGATGCCCGTAAAGGGATCAATATGTTTACCAACGAGAAGGTGAATGTACCTATTCTTGGTCTGGTAGAGAATATGGCCTGGTTTACTCCGGCAGAACTTCCCGAAAATCGCTATTACCTGTTTGGTAAAGAGGGTGTGAAACGACTCGCGGAAGAAATGGAAGTCCCTTTGCTGGGACAGGTCCCTATCGTGCAGAGCATACGTGAAGGAGGAGATGAAGGACAACCGGTGGCGTTGAAAGAGGATTCTGTGACTGGTCAGGCTTTTCTATCCCTGGCGGGAGAAGTCGTAGAACAGGTAAGTCGTCGCAATGCGGAACAGGCACCTACCCGCATTGTGGATGTACATAAATAGCGGGATAGTAATCTGTTTGTAAGCAATAGGTTTATATAAACAGGAATTTACTCTTTTCTTTGTATCTGCAGGACTCATTTTTCCGATTCTCCCGAAGAGGAAGTGGGATCATTTTCCTCATTGGTTTCTTTCTGGAGGCGGAATTGTACAGGAATGGTGAGCCTTACTTTCAAAGGTCGGTGACGTGAATTGCTGGCTATCCAGTCGGGCATCTGCGAAAGGACGCGTATCACTTCCTTGTCTAGGTCAAAATGTAACTTCTCTACGATGACTACATCTGTGGGGCGTCCATTGGACTCTATGGTGACTTGAGCTACCACACGTCCTTCCACTCCTTCCTGATGTGCCCGCTGCGGATAACGCACATTCTCTGCCAGGTATTTTTCAGTCCTTCTTCTCCTCCCGGGAACTGAGGCATTTGTTCTCCCACTATTATGTGGGATCGTTCTCCGGTTTCTCCATCTCTGTAAGGTGTATATATATACCGCACAGTAGGGGCTGTCTCAGAGGGTTCGATGAAAGTTGTGTCTCCCTCTTCGTTGATGACTATATGCTTCTGGAACGGGAAACTGTTCGATATAGTATCCATGACGATCCACTCTGGCTCCTGGTCCATAAAATTGGAGGGGTGAAACTGTCCTGCAGATGTCGCTATAGCACCTGGTAAGAAGAGGGAATTACAGAGAAGAATAAACCATATGTATTTCATAAGTATTTTTAATGAATGGATACAGACAAAGGTAGCCTGTCCGATAAGCCGGGATTTGTATAGGTGCAAATACGTCTGACTATAGCTGTTCTTTATATATCCGCAAAATCCATACCCCTCGCATGAGAACTATTTATTCAGGGAAATTCCCAGACTCATCTTCCTTCGCTTCAGCCTGTATATCTTCTTTTTCGTCGGCAGGCAATTGAAAACGAACGGGAATGGTATACCTTACCCGTACCGGACGGTTGCGTGCACCGCAAGGTGTCCATTTGGGCAGCATAGAAAGAATACGCATCGCTTCTTTGTCCAGCGCGGGATGTACAGAGCCAACCACTTCTCTGTCTACGGGTGAACCATCGTGGTTGATAGTAACCTGTGCCACTACGAGTCCTTCTATTTTTTCTTTTTGTGCTTCCTCTGGATACCGTATGTTGTCTGCGATGAATCGTATCAAGGCTTCCTGACCACCGGGAAATTCAGGCATACAATCTACGGGAGTGAATGGAGTATTCTCTTTTTCACCAGGCTGCTCCGGAGAGGATGCACGTGGAGACTCCGGGAATCCGGAAGAATGTTCTCCACCGACAGGTAGGAGCGAATCGCCAACTACAGGATCTGCCAGGTTTGTCTCCTTACCTTCCGCAAGACGCACAGTCTCTTGTGCCACAACTATTGCCGGGAGGGCCAACAAGACGAAACTTAAAAAGAAAAGCATTTTTCTCATACACTCTTTTTTCCGGGTCAATCTATGCGAAGAATGGATCTGCTGCCGGGATGCGGATATTTTTATTCCTTATTCTCTATTTTCTAACTTAAATCGGATGGGAACTGTATATCTCACTCTTACCTCTTTGCCGCGTTGTTTACCGGGTGTCCATCTGGGCATAGAAGAGAGTACACGAATTGCTTCTCTATCCAGATCCGGATGTACACTTCTGACGATAGATATATCGGTAGGTGTACCATCTGTATCAATTACCATTTGCGCAATGACACGTCCCTCTATATTTTCGTTCTGAGCATTTGTCGGATATTTGATCGTGGTTGAAAGAAATCTCATCATCCCGTCCTGACCTCCCGGAAACTCAGGCATTGTCTCTACAACGTCAAATACAACACTTTCTTCTTCAGCAGGAGAGGAGTGCAACATTTCCGGTTGTTCCTCTGCTACAGTTGCCGCCATTGGTTTTGCCTTTGCCGCAGTTGCCATTGTCGTCGCCAAAGAAGACGTTAGTTCCACAAATGGCTGAGAATCTGCCTGATTATTCCCCTGAAAATAACTGATAGGGGATTCTTGCAGTTCTGCTGTCACAGGTTCAGATGTATCGGATACATACTGGTTTTGCACATAGTTGGCCACCTCCCGGGTAAGGTGTAGCGTAGTACGAGCCATCGTCTCCATATTATTTATCATCATCAGCAGAAGCAACAGCGGTATCCAGATAATGTATTTGGATTGCAGGGCAGGATGGCTTCGCCTCTTGTTCATCATGTGTATCCGATTCTTCAGCGGAAGCATCCGGAAGCTGTTCATCAGGCTAAGCGAGGTCTGTTGCATAGACATATGAAGCAGATGGTACTGATAAGCTTTCCGGTCGTGACCGGCAGAAAGAACTTTCTGATCTGCCAGGTATTCCAGATTGATGGATATTTCTTTGCGCAACAGCCATGCAAAGGGATTGAACCAACACAGTATACAAACAAACTCACTTATCAGAATATCCACAGAATGCCATTGACTGCAATGCGTCTGTTCATGGAGCAGAATTTCCCGCATCTCCTCCTCTGTATGCGAGGAGGGATGAATAAATATCCAATGGAAAAAAGAGAAGGGACTGATAGCTTTGTTCAGCATCCATATCTTATATCCCATTTTACGGATCTGTGTGCTTTGAAAACGGATGTGTACAATAGAGAAAAATTGCACCAGCAGTTTTATGAACAGGTAAAACAACACCGCAAAATATATGCCCTTGATCCATTGCATCCCTGTACATGCAGATACAGTGGATGCAGGAATTCCAACCTCTGTGATGGTCACTTCAGGAAGTACGATGCTGTTATATATCTCAGCCAGCCTCATCGCTGAGGTGTGTTGAGCAGAGGTCCATATACTCACGCCAAACAATGGATACACAAAAGAGATCATCAGGAAACTAAGCAGCAGTATCCGTTTGGACAGAAAAAAAGTATCCTTTACCAGAAACAAGCGGTAGAATATATAGAACAACGCCAATGCCAGATTGACTTTCAGAAGATAGATGAGCATAGAGATGCTGAACATACGTAACGATGTGAATAGTTACTTGTGAAATTAATTCTTTACATCTCCTTTTTCAATCATGCCAATGATATCTTCAAGCTCTTCCGGGGATATCTTCTGGTCTTTGGCAAAAAAGGAAACCAGTTCTTTGTAAGAATTCCCGAAGTAGTTGCGTACTACCTGACTCATGAAACTTCGTTTGTACTCGCTTTCCTGAATGGCAGGTCTGTAGATATATGTATTTCCCTTCCTGTGAGGAGTGACATACCCTTTACGTTCCAGGTTCTTCACTATAGAAGCTACTGTAGTATAAGGGGGAGCAGGTGGAGCAAACTTATTTACTATGTCTTTGACAACACACTCTTTCAGTTCCCAGATATATATCATTACTTCCTCTTCCTGAATGGTTAGTTTCTGCATAATTTAAGTATTAAGTTTTGAATATTAAGTTTTAAGTTCTGAGTAGGAAAAGGCAAATTAGAGAGGCTCTTACTTATTTCGTTGTTTCTTTTGAAGGCAATTTACTTGTAGAGACGCATAGTTGCGTCTTCTTTTTGCGTCTACCCATTTGCGTTTCCTTTATCTCCTTTTATCTATCTATATCTCCTTTATGTGCATCTTCCCATTCGCATCTCAGAATAGCAGTGTCTACATATTTGCCTTTCTCTATCTCAGAAATGAAGAAACGCTCCCCATGTAAACAGGCTTACACAAAGCTACGAATAAATCGTAAA
>DALZBD010000186.1:0-7561 GCA_031977515.1 Bacteroides sp.
ACAATCGTAAACCCAGGGTAGCGTTCCACGTTTCTTCGCTATCGCTGCGAAACATTCCACTATGCCCTTTTATCCCGGTTTATCGAGAGGACTATGATATACTGCCTCGGAGAGGCGCTGGCCGGTGAGGTGAGACATAGACCAGTGGGATCTGGGAAGACAAAAGAAACAGCAGGAATTCCTTAACTGAATGACACTGGGCGTAAGGCGATGGTAGGAGGGTGATCGTATCTTATCATCGTGAATAGCGCAGCGTCCAGGGGTAAAGCAAAAATAAAAAAGTATAGATGTGTTAGCAAACCGGAAAAAACAAGTATATTTGTCAGGTATGCACTTTCCTTCTTAAAGGAAAAGTCATCTCCACTTACCCTATCAATTTTCGCGGTATTGCCGCATGAACTTTCGAAAACAATCCAGCCTGCAGGTATGAATCTTCCTGTACAGGGAGTGCTATGGTCCGCATCCGGAGGGGGCGGACAGATTATTCATACACATTTAAATACCTATTTATGAAACGAATTCTGAACTCTTTGTCAGGGGTGCTAATGGCCCTTTTTGTATGGACAGGCTGTAGCAACGAACCTTCCGGTATCCGTATCGTGCAGGAAAACGAGCAATTCCGTGTGTCTATTGATGGTGTATCCACCTACATCAAAGGGGTGGGAGGCACCAACCGGCTGGATATGGCAGCCGCCAACGGCGCCAACGCTTTCCGTACCTGGGGTGGTTCCGTCGAATCCATCCGGCGCGACATAGAACAGGCCCAGGAACATGGTATGTACATCATGCAGGGGATCGGGTTGACGAAAGATTCTGCCCGTTATTTCGACGAAGAATATAAAGAAAAGGTGCGCCAGGAAGTGCGCCGGCTGGCCGAAACCTTCAAAGACGATAAGCAGATCTTTGCCTGGGGCATTGGAAATGAGATCGATCTGGGGAACGCCAATATTGGGGTAGCATGGAGTTTTGTGGATGAACTGGCACAACTCATCAAATCCATTGATAGTCGCCACCTCGTTTCCAGTGTGATTGCACACAACCCGGCAGCACTCGACTCTATCGCACGCTTTGCGCCTACACTCGACTTTGTAGGGATCAATAGTTACGGTTCCATCGTGGCTGTGGAAGAAATGGTCAATCAATCGGCCTACAAAGGGCCTTTTATGATCACAGAATGGGGACCAAGCGGCTTCTGGGAATTGCCATCTACCTCCTGGGGAGCGCCTATTGAACAGACCAGTGAAGAAAAACGATTGGTATACGAAGAGCGATACAACAAATACATCCTTTCCAATCCCCGCTGTATGGGATCATTTGTATTCCTGTGGGGGCAGAAAGAAGAACGTACACCTACCTGGTTCAGTATGTTTGTGGAAAGCGGAGTGGAAGGACTGCCGTTGCAGGGGGAGAAAACTCCAATGGTGGAAGCCATGCAACGTGTGTGGACAGGAGAAGAGGATCTTTCGGAAACAGCTCCTGTCGTAGAAGGAATGACCCTGAATGGGAAAACAGCCTTGGAGAGTCCGCAGGTCAAAGCCGGAGAAACCTTCCGGGCGATTGTCTCCGCGTATGACCGTGAGCAGACAGAATTGACCTATCTGTGGGAGGTCCTGGAAGAGGCCACTGTATTGGGCTTCGGAGGATCGTATGAACCGCGTCCCGACAGAATAGGAGAAGTGGTGCAGGGCACTGAACCTGTATTCTCTCACGCACTTTCCCAGCCGGGCAATTATCGGCTGTATGTGTATGTGCTGGACAATACAGGTTTTGTCTCCACCACAAATATACCCTTCCAGGTAGTGAAGAAATAAGAGGAAAAGAGGCTTTTAGGTGGCGCTGTGCCATTGCGTCTTCCTGCGTATACAGGCACAGTTGCTTTCTATGTATGTGTCCTCGTGGAAGGATAGTCTTTTTTTCTGGACCGATAGTTAGTGTTAAATTCAGGATCAATAACTATCGGTCTGTTTCCGGAATACATATCATTATATAACTCTATATCCTGCTTTATGAATGGTTATATACCCTCTATCCTGTACATAATCAGGTCTGATGGCTGATGGCATATAGATGTGAAAAAATCTTCTATCCAGGTTGTGACTGTTGTCACACAGCCACACTCCTCTTCAAAGCTATGATCAGAAACCCTGCTGCCTGTCCTTAATTTTCCTGTTTTTCTCTCCTCCTTTTGCATAATCGATCTTTTTTATTCTAATATTTTGTAGTCGAACAGATTATTTGTATCTTTGCAGCCGAAATGGATGAAAGGTGGGAGGGGCAGTAAGCTCCTTTTTTTGTTCTTAGTTAGTAAGTAAATGGTAGAGAAAACAACCGTAAACCAACTCGTTGAAGAGTGGTTGGCAGACAAAGACTATTTCCTGGTAGAGACAACTGTCAGCAATGACAACCGTATTGTAGTGGAAATAGATCATGCCGAAGGGGTTTGGATCGAAGACTGTGTCGAACTGAGCCGTTATATTGAGTCGAAACTTGATCGTGAAGAAGAGGATTTCGAACTCGAAGTCGGGTCGGCCGGTATCGGTCAGCCCTTTAAAGTATTGCAGCAGTACTACAACCACATCGGATGCGATGTGGAGGTCTTGCTCAAAAATGGTCAGAAACTGACCGGTGTCCTGAAAGATGCCAATGAACAAAACATCGTTCTGACTGTAGAAAAAAAGATCAAACCCGAAGGTGCCAAACGTCCCCAGTTGGTGGAAGTAGAGGAGACCTTCGCGTATGACGATATAAAATATACGAAGTACTTAATAAGTTTTAAATAAATTATGGCCAAGAAAGAGGAAACAATCAGCCTGATTGATACATTTTCGGAATTCAAAGAACTGAAGAATATCGATAGAACCACGATGGTGAGCGTACTGGAAGAGTCGTTCCGCAGCGTGATCGCGAAAATGTTTGGCACCGATGAAAATTACGACGTGATCGTGAATCCTGATAAGGGAGACTTCGAGATCTGGCGCAACCGGGAGGTAGTGGCGGATGACGAGCTCACCAATCCGAACATGGAGATCTCACTGACAGAAGCACAGAAAATTGATGCTTCCTATGAGATCGGCGAAGAGGTTACGGATGAAGTGATCTTTGCCAAATTCGGACGCCGGGCCATCCTCAATCTGCGTCAGACACTGGCTTCCAAAATTCTGGAACTCGAAAAAGACAGTATATATAATAAGTATATAGATAAGGTAGGCAACATCATCAATGCCGAAGTATATCAGATCTGGAAAAAAGAGATGCTGCTTCTGGACGATGAAGGAAACGAACTGTTGCTTCCCAAGACCGAGCAGATCCCCAGCGATTTCTATCGCAAGGGAGAGACAGCACGCGCTGTAGTGGCCCGGGTAGATAACAAGAACAACAATCCCAAGATCATTCTTTCGCGTACATCTCCTGTATTCCTGCAACGTTTGTTCGAAATGGAAGTGCCCGAGATCAACGACGGACTGATCACCATCAAACGCATTGCCCGTATCCCGGGAGAGCGCGCCAAGATCGCGGTAGAGTCTTACGACGACCGTATCGATCCGGTAGGTGCCTGCGTGGGGGTGAAGGGAAGCCGTATCCACGGTATCGTACGTGAGTTGCGCAACGAGAATATCGACGTGATCAACTATACATCCAACATACAGCTGTTTATCCAGCGTGCACTCAGCCCTGCGAAGATCTCTTCCATCCGTATGAATGAAGAAGAACGCAAAGCAGAAGTGTTCCTGAAACCCGAAGAAGTATCCCTGGCGATCGGTAAAGGCGGATTGAATATCAAGCTGGCCAGTATGCTCACCGAGTATACCATCGACGTATTCCGTGAACTCGATGAAGGAGCGCAGGATGAGGATATCTATCTGGACGAGTTCAGCGATGAGATCGACGAGTGGGTGATCAATGCGATCAAAGGCATTGGCCTCGATACAGCCAAAGCGGTGCTCAATAGTTCACGCGAAATGCTGATCGAAAAAACAGACCTCGAAGAGGAAACTGTAGATGAAGTGCTTCGGATCCTGAGTCTGGAGTTTGACGAACAACTTTAAAGATTTACTCATTTACGGATTTACGATTTACAATGGGGTTTGCCGTCAATCTATTCGGGAGTTAAGTGTTTATAAGACAGAAGTAGTTAGTTATTGATTTACAGTTTACCAGCAGAGAAGGAGCGGAAGTCGGAGTGTAGACGTTGAAAAAGTGAGAACTTTCGCCCGGTTCGGAAAAGTTGCGTAGGGCAGACAGCAGACACACCGGAGCAGATAGTTGCCGGAAGTGTAACTTTCATAGTAAATAGTAAATCGGTAGTTCGTAAATATAATTGTAAGTATGACGATAAGGTTAAATAAAGTAACAAGAGATTTAAACGTGGGAATATCGACGGTAGTTGAGTTCCTGCAAAAGAAGGGGCATACCGTAGAGGCAAACCCCAACACAAAGATTACCGAAGAGCAGTATGCGATTGTTGTCAAGGAATTCAGTACCGACAAGAATCTCAGACTCGAATCGGAGCGCTTTATTCAGGAAAGACAAAACAAGGAACGCAATAAGGCTTCTGTAGCGATTGATGGGTTTGATAAAGCAAAAGAGGAAGCTAAAGCCAAAAGTGAAGAGGTGATCAAAACAGTGGTGCCCGAAGATGCGCGTCCTAAGTTTAAACCTGTCGGCAAGATAGATCTGGACAATCTGCACCGGAAACCCGAACCTGCTCCCGCACCCAAACCTGTGGCGGAAGAGAAGCCGGTAGAGGTACCTGTGATCCCGGTAGTGGCGGAACCCAAAGTGGAGCCTAAAGCAGAACCGGTGAAAGAGGAAGTAAAAGTACCCGTTGCAGAAACTCCGGAGAGAGAGAACGTAGAAAAAGCAGAAACTCCCCAACCCATAGCAGAAGAAAAACCTCTGGTGAAGGAAGAGGTCGCTCCTGTCGTAGCTGTGGAACAACCCACGGCTTCGGAGAATACTGAAAGCGCAACCGAAAGCACTCAGAGCGGAGACGATGTTTTCACCATCCGCAAACCGGAGTTTGTATCCAAGATCAATGTGATCGGACAGATCGACCTCGCTGCCCTGAATCAGAATACACGTCCCAAGAAGAAATCCAAAGAGGAAAGACGCAAGGAACGTGAAGAGAAAGACAAGGTGCGTCAGGATCAGAAGAAGCAGATGAAAGAGGCCATTATCCGGGAGATCCGCAAGGACGATCCCAATAAGCCCAGACCTGCCGGAACCGGATCAAACAATGAAAAGAAGAAAAGAACCCGGATCAACAAAGAGAAAGTAGACATCAACAACGTCGCTTCCAACTTTGCTCCTCCGGTACCCAATAGTGAAAAAGGAAGTCGCCCCGGTGGTGGAAACCAGCAACGTGGTGGCGGAGGCCAGCAAGGACAAGGCGGAGGCAGAAACCGCAACAACAATAACAATAGCAACAGAGGAGATCGCTTCCGGAAACCTGTTGTGAAACAAGAGGTGAGCGAAGAGGATGTGGCAAAGCAGGTAAAAGAGACCCTTGCCCGTCTGACTTCCAAAGGAAAGAACAAAACGTCCAAATACCGCAAAGAAAAACGTGATCTCGTTTCCAGCCGTATGCAGGAGATGGAAGATCAGGAAATGGCAGAAAGCAGAGTGCTTAAACTCACCGAGTTCGTTACGGCGAATGAGTTGGCCAATATGATGGATATCTCTGTCAATCAGGTAATCGCTACCTGTATGAGTATCGGTATGATGGTTTCCATCAACCAGCGTCTCGATGCGGAGACCATCAATCTGGTAGCAGAGGAGTTTGGTTACAAAACCGAATACGTCAGTGCCGAAGTATCCCAGGCCATCGAAGAAGAGGAAGATGCACCGGAAGATCTGGTACACCGTGCTCCGATCGTGACTGTAATGGGACACGTAGACCACGGTAAGACATCCTTGCTCGACTATGTGCGCAAAGCCAATGTAATTGCCGGTGAGGCCGGAGGTATCACACAGCACATCGGTGCTTATAACGTGAAGCTCGAAGATGGTCGCAGGATCACTTTCCTCGATACTCCGGGTCACGAAGCCTTTACGGCGATGCGTGCGCGTGGAGCACAGGTGACCGATATTGCCATTATCATCGTGGCGGCCGACGACAACGTGATGCCTCAGACCAAAGAAGCTATCAACCATGCGATGGCTGCAGGTGTACCTATTGTGTTTGCAATCAATAAAATAGATAAACCCACTGCCAATCCGGATAAGATCAAGGAAGAACTGGCCAATATGAATTACCTGGTAGAAGAGTGGGGTGGTAAATACCAGTCACAGGATATTTCCGCCAAACAGGGTCTGGGTGTACAGGAACTGCTCGACAAAGTATTGCTCGAAGCAGAATTGCTGGAACTGAAGGCCAATCCGGAGCGTCGTGGTATGGGATCAATCATAGAATCCACACTGGACAAAGGTCGTGGCTATGTAGCTACGGTGCTTGTATCCAACGGTACATTGAAAATGGGAGATATCGTACTCGCCGGAACCAGTTTTGGTAAGGTAAAAGCGATGTTCAACGAACGTAACCAGCGTATTCAGCAGGCAGGACCTTCCGAGCCTGTGTTGATCCTCGGACTGAACGGAGCACCTGCGGCAGGAGATACCTTCCACGTGATGGAGACCGAACAGGAAGCACGTGAGATTGCCAACAAACGCGAGCAGTTGCAACGCGAGCAGGGACTGCGTACGCAGAAACTCCTTACGCTGGACGAGGTGGGACGTCGTATCGCACTGGGCAACTTCCAGGAACTGAATGTAATTGTCAAAGGAGACGTGGATGGTTCGGTAGAGGCGTTGAGCGACTCACTGATCAAGCTTTCCACCGAACAGATACAGGTGAACGTGATCCACAAAGGAGTCGGACAGATCTCCGAATCGGATGTCTCACTGGCAGCGGCTTCCGATGCCATCATCATCGGATTCCAGGTACGGCCTTCCGGAGCTGCCGACCGACTGGCGGAAAAAGAGGGAGTGGATATCCGCAAATACTCCATCATTTATGATGCTATAGAAGAGGTGAAAGCTGCCATGGAAGGAATGCTGGCACCGATCATGAAAGAGCAGATCACTGCTACCATCGAGGTGCGTGAGGTATTCAATGTCACTAAGGTAGGTATCGTAGCCGGATCTATAGTCAAGAGTGGTAAGGTGAAACGTAGCGACAAGGCACGTCTTATCCGTGACGGTATTGTGATCTATACCGGAAGTATCAATGCGTTGAAACGCTTTAAAGATGATGTCAAAGAGGTAGGTACCAACTTTGAGTGTGGTATTACCCTGACAGGTTGCAACGACATCCAGGTCGGTGATATCATTGAATCCTTTGAAGAGTTCGAAGTAAAGCAAACTTTGTAAGCTCTTCAAAAGAGCGGTTCCGATAGGAATAGATACATATAGATGTGCCAGTTGCCCAAAAGAGACTCGTTTTCTTTTGTGTAATTGGCACACTGTGTTTATTGACGATTGACTGATTATTCCCTATGGTCATGACCCCTTGATTGATTATTGACACTGAGGAACGTTTACGATGTACGATTGAAATTACAAA
>DALZBD010000187.1:0-7540 GCA_031977515.1 Bacteroides sp.
ATTCTGTATTCTGTATTCTGTATTCTGTATTCTGAGACGCAAAGTATTGCGTCTCTACAAGTGAATCATTTTCAAAGGAAAGCACAAACAATGTAGAGACGCAATACCTTGCGTCTCAAAGGAACGAAACAAATTAAAGGAATCAATCCTATCAAAGGAACGAACTAAATCAAAGCTATTTCTAAAAGCAAAAGCCCTTCCTTAACAGAAAGGAGGGCTTTTGTATATAACGTAGCAGGAGTTTGTCAGAACACCCGATAAAGCAACCAGGCACCCTGGAAGTCGGCACGCCCCGGATATCTTGCTTTGAAAGCATCACGGGCACGGGCAGCCTCGTTGTAATCCGTATAAGTCGATACGATCACCCGATACATAGCGGCCTCTGCGTTGAAAGCGATGGTAGGAGTATAACCGTCTCTTTCCAGAGTCTCTTTCAGACCTTCGGCATTGGCTTTCAGCCCGAAACTACCACAAACGACATTGTAATCTTTCAGTGTATCCGAACCGGATACAACAGTTACTTTCTCTTCCCGTACGCCTGCAGCTACATTCTCTGTTCTCACTTCGATAGGAGCAGGCGGAGGAGTCACCACCGGAGTTACATCTACAGGCTCAGCCACCTGTACTTGTTCCTGTTGTTTGGCTTGTTCGTATGCTTTCTTGTAAGCACTCTCGCTTGACTTACAGGAGGTAAAAGCGAATATCATAACCAGTCCTGTTCCTAATACCAGTAATTTTTTCATAATTTGTATTTTTAATTAGTGATTTCTGTTCCTAATATTTTCTGAAAACAGACAAAGTGTCTTTGTAGTTCAGTTCCATCGCTTTGCGGGTCAGTCGTACCAGATCGAACTCCCGACTTCCGTCTTCCCATCCGATATACTTTTCATATACATTTCCCTTAGCGTGTTCAGGGAGCAAAATAAAAGAGATTTTATCATCCGACAAAATATATTTTCCTAAATATTCAGAGTATTTCCCATCTGAGTTCAGACAGATAATCGAAAGGCTTCCCCCTTTCATATTATAAAATACGCTGTCTACTTTTTGCTCCGTACCGTCTGCAAACTCATATTTCCTCAGTTGCCATTTATTCACAAGCAGATGTTTATCATCGTTGCAGGCTACCAGCATATAAAAAACAACAACGGACAGCAAAGCATATATTACCAGATTCTTCATATCTTTTTTTTTCACTTTATTCAGAGCCACTCCTCACCTTTCTTCCCGGGGCTCTTTCATCAAATGCCGCAAAATTAAAACTTATCTGCCATCTTACACTCATTTACACAATTAAATAAGATTAAACATTTGTGAAATCTTCGGCAGAACCTGTAAAAGTTGTTTTTTGTTGCCTTCAGGGACCGTTAAAAACGGCAGGGAAGCAGAGATATGTAAACAAAACCTTATAGGAGTAAAAAATGTTAGTTTTATAGAACAAGATTACGAAAAAAATGTTAGTTTTGTAGTATTATCATTTTTAAAATCAACAAGGTTATGAGAGGTTTAAACGTATTAGCAGCTTTCCTGGGTGGTGCAGCCATAGGCGCAGCCATGGGAGTTTTATTTGCTCCGGAAAAAGGAGAAGATACACGTAGTAAAATCGCTGAGATCTTACGCAAAAAAGGGATCAGACTCAACCGGGACGAAATTGAAGACCTGGTAGACGAGATCGCCGCGGAGATCAAAGGTGAAGTAGATTAAAAAGAATCATAAAACAGAGCGATCATGTTCAATAATGATAAGACCGTAGAGAATTTCCAGCAGTTGTTCCAGGAGGTAAAATCCTATGTGGAACTACAGAAAGAATATACCAAGCTGGAGCTGACTGAAAAACTTGCAGTATTACTGTCCACTTTACTGATGGTATCGGTACTTTTTATTCTCGGAGTGATCGCCCTGTTTTATCTTATGTTTGCCATAGCCTATTTTCTGGAACCTCTCGTGGGAGGGCTAAAATACAGTTTCACCATCATCACAGGAGTGAATGTATTGCTGATCGCATTGGTGGTGATCTTCCGTCGCCAGTGGCTCGTAACTCCGACAGTAAATTTCCTGGCTAAATTATTATTTAAAGACTCTAAGCGGTAATATATGGAAAGTAACAATAAACCTCTGCACGAATTGCCCCATATCACATTGGATGATATTACGCAACGTAAAGAACAAGTGCTGGCAGCCATACGTCTGAAGCATACCACCATTTCCGGCAAAGCCCAACAACTGGTATCTCCGTATGTAAAATCTACGAACGATAATAAATCCCTGTTGCAGACTTTCAACAAAGGTTTTCTTGTTTTTGACGGTGTAGTAGTAGGCATGAGGCTGATCAATCGCATCCGGAAAATGTTCCGTCGCTGAAAAAGCAATGGAGGTTTCGGTTTTGACTTTACTTTTCCTATAAAATAAATACCGGATAGCTGTACAGACAGCTATCCGGCTTTTTTATACCTGGCACACTCCCGCACTGAGTTGGAAGAGAATGTGTCAAAAATCCATATAAAACCTTATCTATTAAACGTAAGTCTCCAGCAACTTCACATGTCCGTTGGGACGTATGGAGACATCCTGTGTGGTAGCCGGAAACAGTACTGTCTCTCCTGCCCGTAGACTTATTTCATTCTTCTGATCATCTACCATGGTACATTCACCTTCCACACAGATAAAAATCACAAAAGAATCCAGTTCCGAATAGTCGCACGAGATATCTTCGGTCATATCGTACAGGGAGGTGGTGAAATAAGGACAGGCAACCAGTTCTACCGGTTCGTTCTGTACAGGATCATAATGGGTGCGATAATCATCCAATACTTCATAGTTTATCGCCTCACGTGACAACTCCGTATGCAATTCACGCTTATGCCCCTTATCATCTTTCCGGTCGAAGTCGTATATTCTATAGGTGATATCGGAGGTCTGCTGGATCTCCGCGATAAAACATCCGGCCCCGATACTATGTATCCTGCCGGCCGGCAGGAAAAACACATCACCGGGATGTACTTCGTATTCCTGCAATACATCGGTGATCGTATCGTTGTACACTCTCTCTTTGTACTCTTTGGAGGTAACCTGCTGTGAAAAGCCGGACCGCAGTTTAGCACCTTTATCGGCTCCGATCACATACCACATTTCTGTTTTTCCCATAGAATTGTGTCGTTTCTGTGCCAGCACATCATCCGGGTGTACCTGGATGGAAAGATCCTGTCTGGCATCGATAAACTTGATAAGCAATGGGAATTTGTTACGAAAGCGTGCATAGTTACTTTCTCCCACCAGTTCTTCTTTGTATCTCCCCACCATTTCGGAGAGAGTAGTTCCTTTGTCCGGCCCATTGGCCACTACAGATTCACTATTTTCCACATCAGAGATCTCCCAGCTTTCCCCGACTTCAGTCAGTTGACTGTCAAGATGTTTAAATGGAATGATCTTATCTCCTCCCCAAAGGAGTTGCTTGAGAATAGGCTCAAATTTTAACGGATACATGTTCTTTTAGTTTTAAATAGGTTTCCTGTTTTGCAAAGTCAGATTTATACAGACAAACTTACGATTTTTTTTAAAAAGTTCATCAAACTCTCCTTTTTTTGTGAAAAGAGAGTGCTAAAATCACATTCTGTATGACAATAAGGGGTATTTGGTGAAAAGACTAAAGTTTCCTAAACCACCTCCAAGTTTTGTTGTTAATAATTTGGGAGTACCGAAGAATTTGATTTTATTTGCATGAATTTAAAATAATACCTGTCATGTTAAACACGTTCTCAACGGAAGGAAATCTGAGCGGTCTCAACCGGGCTGATTTTCAGAAAACCTTGAACGAGAAAAAAACCGATCTTTTTATCCTTAAGAACAAGAAAGGGATGGAAGTTGCCGTAACCAATTACGGGTGTGCTTTGCTTTCCGTGATGTTGCCGGACAAAGAGGGAAATTATGCGAATGTAATCTTGGGTCATGATTCCATTGATCGGGTCATACATAGCCCGGAGCCATTCCTGAGTACTGTAATAGGTCGTTATGGCAATCGTATCGCCAATGGCCGGTTCACTTTGTTTGGTGAGCCTCATACATTGACGGTCAACAACGGTCCCAATTCGTTGCACGGAGGACCCACCGGTTTTCATGCCCGTGTCTGGGATGCCATACAGATCGATGAATCAACAATCCGCTTTACATACACTTCCCCGGACGGAGAAGAAGGATTTCCCGGTAAACTGGAAGTAGAAAT
The DNA here is from genome assembly GCA_031977515.1 of Bacteroides sp. Taxonomy (GTDB): domain Bacteria; phylum Bacteroidota; class Bacteroidia; order Bacteroidales; family Bacteroidaceae; genus Bacteroides. The sequence goes on from DALZBD010000187.1 coordinate 4,220, forward strand.
GACCTATAGACTTGAAGAGGAAGAAAACGCACTGGTCATCGAATACCGTGCCACTACCGATAAGGCAACGGTTGTAAACCTGACCAATCATGGTTTCTTCAACCTGGCCGGAATAGGTACCCCTACCCCCAACATTGAAGATCATATCGTAACCATCGAAGCAGATTTTTATACCCCTATAAATGAAGTATCCATACCCACCGGTGAGATCTCACGGGTAGCAGGTACTCCGCTGGATTTCCTTACACCCCATGCCATAGGAGAGCGGATCAACTCCGATTTTGAACAACTCGTTATCGGAGCCGGATACGACCATTGCTATGTACTGAACAAGACAGAGGCCGGTGAATTGTCACTCGCAGCGACTTGTAAAGATCCCAAAAGCGGACGCACCATGGAGGTATATACCACCGAAGCCGGCGTGCAACTGTATACCGGCAACTGGCTCAATGGCTTCACCGGATCAAAAGGGGCAACCTATCCTGCCCGCAGCGGATTGTGTTTCGAGGCTCAGTGTTTTCCCGACACGCCCAACAAACCTTATTTTCCATCCGCCACTCTGTTGCCCGGAGATGAATACCAGCAGGTGACCATCTACAAATTCGGAGTAGATAAAGAGTAAAATTGAAATGAACTAACCTAATTATTTATAACTAACAACTTTTTTACGCCATGACACAACAAAAAAAGAATTATGCATTGCCCATCGCGGTAATGTTTGCACTCTTCTTTATGATCGCCTTTGTAACGGGGCTACCCAGTCCAATGGGAGTTATTGTAGCCAAACAGTTCGGGGCATCCAATTTTGAATCACAATTAGGATTCTTTGCCAACTTTATTGCATACGCATTTATGGGTATCCCAGCCGGATTTATGCTGAAAAAGATCGGATACAAAAAGACTGCATTGGTAGCCGTCACGGTCGGATTCATTGGAGTAGGTACTCAGTTTCTTTCCGGACAGGTGGGTTCATTTGCCGTATATCTGACCGGTGCATTCATTTGCGGTTTCTCCATGTGTATGTTGAATACTGTGGTAAACCCCATGTTGAATACCCTTGGAGGCGGAGGAAACAAAGGCAATCAGCTGATCCAATTTGGTGGTTCCATCAACTCCATCGGTGCTACGATCGTACCCATGCTTGTAGGTTATCTGATGGGAGCCGAAGCAGGTCGTACTATTGAGAAAGCCAATCCGGCACTGTTCCTGGCCATGGGTATCTTTGCGATAGCATTCGTTGTACTGCTCGTAACAAACATCCCGGAACCTCACATGGAAAAGGCATCGGAAAAGAAAGTAAAAGACAAATACAGTCCTTTCTCTTTCCGTCATTTTATCTTAGGGACAATTGCTATTTTTGTATATGTAGGTGTAGAGGTAGGTATCCCCAGTACAGCCAACCTGTTTATGACTACTCAAACCACAACAGAGGCTCAACAAACGATGGATGAGTACAAACGTCAGCAATCTGACAGCCAATACCTGGCTACTCTCACAGCTCAGGATGAAGCCAACAAAGAGAATGAGAAGTACGAGTCAAAGATTGTGGATGCAGAGGCCAACGAAAAGGCAGAGAAAATCCTGCAGGGCGATATCACTCCCGGTCTGGGTCTCAGTGCTACGGTTGCTGGGTTCCTGGTAGGTGCTTACTGGTTCCTGATGCTGATCGGACGTCTGATCGGTGGTAGCCTCGGTGCCAAAATATCCAGCCGAACCATGATGATAGCGGTAAGTATCCTGGGATGTACACTGGTTGCATTGGCTATTTTCCTTCCCCATACAATGACGATGGATGTGACAGGATGGGTAAATTCAGACACTCCCGTACGTATCCCTGTCAGTGTCATACTTCTGGTGCTTTGCGGTCTCTGTACTTCTGTCATGTGGGGTGCTATCTTCAACCTGGCCGTAGAAGGACTGGGCAAATATACAGCTGCCGCTTCTGGTATCTTCATGGTAATGGTGTGCGGTGGAGGTATTATACCTTTATTTCAGGGATTTGTAGCAGACAAAGCAGGCTATATGACCAGCTATTGGGTTATTTTTGCCTGTATTGCTTACATGCTTTATTATGGACTGATCGGTTGCAAAAATGTAAACAAAGACATTCCTGTGGAATAACTTATCCCTGGGTTTTATCAGTAAAAGAAATCAGTTAAATAATTTTAATACCAGAAAAACTATGGATATAGAACACGTAAGGAGCCGTTTCATCAAACACTTCGACGGCTCTACAGGATCTGTCTATGCTTCACCGGGACGTATCAACCTGATCGGTGAACATACAGACTACAACGGAGGATTTGTTTTCCCCGGAGCGATAGACAAAGGAATGATCGCAGAGATCAAACCCAACGGTACAGACAAAGTGAGAGCATACTCCATCGACCTGAAGGACTATGTGGAATTCGGACTCAACGAAGAAGATGCACCCCGTGCCAGCTGGGCACGATACATCTTCGGGGTATGTCGCGAGATGATCAAACGCGGAGTGGATGTAAAAGGCTTCAACACAGCTTTTGCCGGAGATGTACCTCTGGGAGCCGGAATGTCTTCTTCTGCTGCCCTGGAAAGCACGTATGCGTTTGCTCTGAACGAATTGTTCGGTGAAAATAAAATAGATAAATTCGAACTGGCCAAAGTGGGTCAGGCTACCGAACACAACTATTGCGGTGTGATGTGCGGAATCATGGACCAGTTTGCTTCCGTATTCGGAAAAGCAGGAAATCTGATCCGTCTCGATTGCCGTTCGCTGGAATACCAGTATTTCCCGTTCAACCCGGAAGGATACAAAGTAGTGTTGCTCGACTCTGTGGTAAAACATGAGTTGGCCTCTTCGGCATACAACAAGCGTCGCGAAAGTTGTGAGGCTGTAGTTGCTGCCATGCAGAAGAAATACCCGGATGTGGAATTCCTTCGCGATGCCAACATGCAGATGCTGGAAGAAGTGAAAAACGAAGTGAGTGCAGAAGACTATATGCGTGCCGAATATGTGATCGGTGAGATACAGCGTGTACTGGATGTTTCAGATGCTCTGGAAAGAGGAGACTACGAAACTGTAGGACAGAAAATGTATGAAACACACCACGGTATGAGCAAATTGTATGAAGTAAGCTGTGAAGAACTTGACTTCCTCAACGATATTGCCAAAGAATGTGGCGTCACCGGCTCACGCGTAATGGGTGGTGGCTTCGGAGGCTGTACCATCAACCTGGTCAAAGAAGAGTTGTATGACGACTTCATCGCCAAAGCCAAAGAATCTTTCCGCGCTAAGTTTGGTCGCAGCCCGAAAGTATATGATGTAGTGATCAGTGATGGTTC
>DALZBD010000188.1:0-7538 GCA_031977515.1 Bacteroides sp.
GCGTAATAACTGCGTGGCATAGCCGGGCCATAGATATATCCCGAATCCCGATCGGCGCCCTTGTCAAAGTCTTTCTGATAGGCATTGAAGATATTCTGCATACCGATATTGAATTGCAACATCATCGAGCGGTAGATCTGGATATCGTAGGCCACTTTCACTCCCAGGTCCCAGAAGTCACGTGTGTTCACAGCTACATCTTCTTTGACGTACCCGGCAAAGTGAGGCACCAGCATCTTTCCCGTATACGTACCGGAAAGAGCCACGGAGAGAGGCTTCACCGGATTGTAGGTTGCCGTGAAATAGCCATACAGGTCCGGTGTACGCATGATCTTCTTCTCCGCGGGTGCAGACTGGCTCCATGTTTCCGCCTCGTCGTAGCGACTGCGTTGCAGCGTGGCTCCGGCCTGCATCTGTACTTTCGTCAGCCAGGCGGCTTTTCCTTCGAGTGTCAGTCCCATCACCTTTGCACCCGATCCGTTGCGTCGTTCGCGGATCAGGACACCATCTTTGTATTTGTCCGTATCTTCCAGCACAAATACGTCTTTCAGGCGGGTATAGAAACCTTCTACAAGCAGGTTGAACTGCCACGCCCCTACCCTGCGGTACATATCGGCCGACATACTCAGGCTGTGCGAACGCTCCTCTTTCAGATTCGGATCACGCTCGATCATCGCTACATTTCCACCTACATTCTCCACATGCAGATCCTCGTCGAATGCCTGGGGTGCACGGAAACCACCGGCATAGCTCATACGCAGGTTGATGTCAGGAGTAGGATTGAAGCGAAGGTTGGCACGCGGGCTCAGGATCACATGATCCATCAGGTTGTGCTTGTCCATACGACCACCCACCAGGATGCCCCAGCGCTCGTTTTTCCATTCGTTCTGTACAAACAGGCTTCCGATGTTGATGATCTGGTGCAGGTAGCGATCGTATCCCCACATATTGTCTTCGAGGTTGTCGCGGTTGTACTCAATACCGGCAGTCAGATCCGACGGCATAAAGAAAGCACGGTCGAAACTGTGTATATACTGCGCACCTGCCAGGAAAGTCATATCCGTAGTCTTGCCATACGCATTGAGCGGCTCTTCTCCAGGACCGTAGTAACTGTCGCGATCGGTATACTGAGCCGAAGTAAAGATACTCAGGCGATGTTTTTCATTGGGTGAGAAATAATCGAACTTCAATCCTCCACCATCTATCGAGTGTTCCAGCTGCTCCGCAATGTCTGCTTCGTGAGGAGGCAGGTTGAGTTTGTCTCCACCGCGGCGAAATTCCTGCATGTGGTGATACTCAAAGGTCAACTTAGAATAGGTACTGGTTTTCAGGTACGAACGCATACCCACAGTCTGGTTCTTCAGTTTAGGTAACTCACTGAATCCATCCCCATCGGCATCGTAAGGCGAGCGGTGGCGGTTCTGTCCGAATATATACAATCCGGCTTTGTGATCGTCTGTCACCAGTGACGCATTGAGTGAGGTATTGTTGTCAAATACTCCCATCCCACCGATCGCAGTGATGGTATGAGAGAGTTGTCCCGAGTTGCGAAGCGGCTCTTTGGTAATGATATTGATGGTACCCGCGATGGCCGAAGATCCGAACAATGCCGATCCGCCGCCACGCATCACCTCTACCCGCTCGATCATACTTGTCGGGATCTGCTCCAGTCCGTATACTCCCGCCAGGGCACTGAATATAGGACGCGAGTCGATCAGGATCTGTGTATAGGGTCCGTCCAGTCCATTGATACGTACCTGCTGAAATCCGCAGTTCTGGCAATTGGTCTCTACACGCACACCAGGCTGGAAGTTGAGCCCCTGAGACAGATTGGCCGAATTGGTAGTTTCGAACAGTTTCATATCCACCACGTTCACCAATGTAGGAGCCATACGGCGGGTGGTCTCGCTACGGTTGGCAGATACCACTACGCCGTCGAGGGTAATGGCATCTTCCTCGATCTCAAAATCCTCTTCCAGGGTATGGCCTTTCTTCAGTTTCACCGGACGCTGCACGGTTTTGTACCCCACGGAAGAGACCTCCATCACAAAGTCCCCTTCGGGCAGGTTTTTCAGGAAATAATGTCCGGTAGCATCGGTAGTCGTACCGATGGTAGTACCTTTCAGGGCAATCGTAATGTAAGCCAGATGTTCACCGGTATTCTTGTCCAGTACGTGACCGATGATGTTGGCATCTGATTTTTGCAACGGAGCTTGTGAGAATTGTGCGGATGCGTTGCTTACTCCCAGACACAGGAGCAGCAAGGCAATGATATATGTTTTCATTGTTTATGATTGTATATATAGGTATGGACCGCCACGCCTGAGCCGTGTAGGAGTCTGTAACAGACGTACCAGACGACAGCAAAAGGCATTGCCATACGAAAATGAATGAATGAAGAAATATTTTCCGGACAGGATATGTAGTCAGACAGCATTCTCTCACCTCAGAGAGAAACTGCATGGGTATATGTACATGACTCCCTCGCCAACAGACACAACTGCCTGACACGAAAGAATACACGAATCCGGATAATTGCCCCGATACAGGGCGCTGTTTATGCTACAGAAAGAAGAGGAGGAGCACGCAAAGAAAGAATACCCCGGCTGCGTCCGAACGTACCGGCACAAGGAGCAGCAAGTACCACACAGGTCAGGATAGGAACAAAGAACAACAGCAACCCACCTAGAGCACCGGCAGTATCGGTCTCCAGATCCGAAAGCAAATGGAGCAACTGCAATTCTGCAGATGTATGGTTGTGTTCACTGCCCGGATCGAAGGGGTGCGAGTGACGGATCGTCACACCGTTTACCACGTGAGTATGGGTAAACAGCGAAATACCTACCACATAACAGAAAAACAGCAGCGGCAGGAATATCTTCATCATATGACGGTAGTAGTTTCTCATATGTTTCCGTTCGTCGCAAAGATAAGAATTATCTGTAAGCCAGCTAATCCCTACATATAATGATTTTCACAAAACGGATTATTTTTTCACATGCACGCCTATGTAGGGTGACAAACGGAGTAAAAGTCTTTTTTCAGACAGAAGAACAAAAGAACATATATTTTATCTATGAAGCAGTCACAATATCTGAATTCCTTTTGTCCCTTATGTTCTTCTGTCTAAAAATCTCTCATTCTATATGTCAACAACAACAGCGCCTGCATTCTTCTCAGACCAGCAACCGGGCCATGAACTGAATAAAGAGGATCAGGAACACCATCGCTATCGGATACACTGTGGCATAGGCCACACTGGGCACATCACTGTCTGTCATGGAGTCGGCGGCAGCCAGACCCGGTGTACTCGTCATCCCTCCGGTAATGGTTCCCAGCAGGTCGAGCAGACTGATCTTACATACAAAATAGCCAACCAACACCGCTATTACCATCGGTACCACGGTGATGATAGCTCCTACTCCGAAGAGAAGCAAACCACTTTCCTGAAAAGTCTCTACCAGGTTGGCCCCGGCCGAAGTACCCACCTCTGCCAGGAAAAGGAGCAATCCCAGCTGGCGCAGCAGCTGATTGGCAGAGCCCGACATCGACCACAGGATGGGTCCGGTCTTGCCAATGGCACTCAGTACCAAAGCTGTTATCAGGATACCTCCGGTGAGTCCCGGAGAGAAAGAGAAGCTATCGCTGAAAGAGATATTGATCTGCCCCACCAGTACACCCAATACAATTCCCATCGCAATGGGGAAGAAATCGGTGTCGGAAAGTTGTTTGGCATTGTTGCCCAGCAGGCGGGCTACTCCCTGTAGACCTTCCTTCTCTCCTACCACCATCAGTTTGTCACCGAATTTGAGTTGCAGGTCCGGATTGGGAGCCAGGTCGATACCGCTGCGTCGCACGCGAGTCACCGTACAGCCAAAATTCTGTTGCAGATTCAGATTGCCCAGGCTGCGACCGATCATGTCCTTCTTCGTCAGCAGGATCGATTCGATCTCTTGCGATACCTCCAGCGGCAGGTCTCCCTCGATCTGCTCTCCCACCAATACAGCCAGTTGCTTCATCGATTCTTCACTACCTACAGCTTTGATCACATCGTCTTCGTTCAACACAGTCTGTGCCGTAGGGATCAGCAATTTCTCTCCGTGCTTCAGGCGGGAGATCACTGCTCCGGTCATCGCCCGCGCATTGAGCTGCATCAGTGTTTTGCCATATACATTGGGATTGGTGATACGAAAAAGAGCGGTCTCCAGAGAAGGGTATTGTCCGCGACGCTCCTGTTCGAGCCGACGAGCCTCTTTATCCAGATCCACACGTAATATCTTGGGAAGTAATTTCACAAACAGGATCACCCCGATCACCCCAAACGGATAGGCAATACCGTATGCAATGGAGGCCAGCGGAGAGTGGGTACTGTCTATAGCTACCGCAAGTCCCGGCGTACTGGTCAATGCTCCGGCTATCAGCCCCACCACACTCGGTGTGTCGAGTCCGAATGCATATTTCAGTCCGATACCCGTCAGGCAGGCAGCCCCTACGATCAGCAGGGTAATGGCTATCAACACCTTCCCTTTGCTGCGAAACGAGTCAAAGAATCCCGGCCCGGCCTGTATACCAATGGTAAAGATAAAAAGCACCAGCCCGAAGTTGCCCAGTTCCTTGGGGATCGTCACCCCGTAATGACCAAACAGCAAAGCAATAAATATAACAGCGGATACATCCAGTGAAAGTCCTTTGAAACGGATACGCCCCAGAATAAACCCAAGAGCTACGATAAGAAAGAGCGCGAAATACGAAGAATTCAATAAATCGGTAAACATGAATAAGGAGATTGGTTTCAGGGCGCGAAATTACATAAAAAAGGAGACACCCGAAAGGAAAAACACACATACAGGCAAGTCGAAAGACCGATTTAACGATTGCACCTGCCCCGGCAAACACCGTGTCCGCCCACAAAGGGAGTTTGCCACAAAGAAAGCGGGCGATAAGGATACACGATCACTTACCACCCGCCAGTTTGCAAACTTAAAGAAATAGTTGGGTCGAGGGTACAACCCGTTTTACTGGATCATTTCGGAGAGATCATCTGACAAGTGACCACCCGCTCCAGACCCGGAATCTGTATATACAAATGTATATCCGCCCCCTTTCCGGTGTATGGGAATCGTCAGGGGTACATCGGATTTCCCTCCCGCTCTTCACAGGAAGTGATCCATACACTGCAACAGATCCGGACAGGCAGGCTTTTCCTCCACAACGTATATCTCATAATCAACGATGGATGGGTTAGTATTTTCCGTACAGGCAGGCTGCCCCGGTATCTTCCGGCAACCATCTCTGTCCTTCTCAAAGTCTGACAGAAGGGCTACCAAAGAAAAAAGATCGCATTCCATACCGTATCTTTGAATAAATCAACTATATACATCTCCAGCCTCACCGGAGATCATCCATTCAGAGCTGCAGCGTCTGCACGGTCAACACTTCTTTCACACCTGGATACTCCTCTTTAAATTGTTCGGTCATATCCTCCACAAACAGCACCGGAGCAACCACCGAAAGCCTGGTACTCAGGTACTGTTGGGTAGTCCAGATAAAAGATCTCTCCTTTCCGTCGATCGTCAGGTCATAAATGTACCTGCCGTATTCAGATCCCGGATCTCCCTCCTTCAATACTCTGACCGTAAAATCGCTCTTCAGAGCTCTGCTATCGGTGGTATCGGGCTGTATCATATATACTTCACCGGAAATCCGTTCTTTGTCCATAAACACAAACTGCCATCCACCTCCTACTGCTATAGGAAAAGTAGCAAGGGCTTTTTCTGTCAGCACCTTTTTGTCTGCTTCCTCTATTTCTCCCGTGATATGTACCTGTAGCTTGGAAACCCTCATTTGAAGCATATAGTAATCTACATGCACATCCACAGAAAACGAGTTGTCCGATTCATCCGTTACAACCACCTTTGTCTTTCCCAATCCTTTCACAATCAGTTGGAGGTCGCTTTTCACCATACGGGCACTCACCACATCCGGATCCTGGGAAGAGGCTGTATACTCACCGTTTCCTCCCTCTACAGTATACGTATATTGACCATCATCGGGATACGATAGCCTCAACACAGATTCGTCGAAATCCTTCAGCTTGATAGGAGACACTTTGTCATTGTCACACGATACAAAGAAAAACAGGCACAGCGTAATAAGAACTGTCAAAGGCAAATGAGTATATTTCATACGTTAAAAGATTTGTGTGTTAGTTATACAGTAAAAACGTACGGAAGTAAGATTTACTGCATACGATCGCGAAGAAAATTTATATTTTTCTTCACGATCGCCGTCACAGGCCTACAGGCTATGGCTTTTCAAAAAAGATTTATAGGGTAGTTCACAAAATTGTGTATCGTTGCCAGACGTCTCTCTCGTATCCCGGAAAAGAAATGGTTTCATACGTTTTTCTCCCACCAGCGTCCTGCAAAAGGAAAAGAAGGGAAGGCCTGCCACAAAAAACGGCCGGCAAAACGTATACGTCTGCCGACCGACTCTTTTATTCGTATTATCTTCAGAAGAAATACTTCAAAGTGATGTACCGGTTGCTTATTCTACCACCTGTACAGTGATCACCTCTTCTACATTTTCATACTTTTCGAAATCTTCTGTCACGTCCTCTTCCAGATATACATCTATTTTAGGTTCCGCGGTAGCACGTGTGGCAGGAGCCAATACCAGTACGAATTCTCTCTTTTCTTTGTCAATGGCGAAAGAGAAAGTAGTACGTGATGTTCCTTTTTCAGTTTCCGAATCAATTACTTCGAATGTGCTTTCGATAGCTTTGTCTCCGAATTTATCTTTATAGATAGCCACTTTTCCTTCGGTACGCTCTTCGTTGGTGTAAGTGAACACATAGCCACCCCCTGCTTTTACAGGTACAGTCTCCAGGGCTGCTTCCTCAATGGCTTCTTTTTCTTCTTTGTCCAATTCTTCACCTTTGATATCGGCTTTGATCTCTTTCACCTTCAGTTCCAGTGTTTCATAGGCAACAGTTACTTTCACGTCCAGTTTGTTGTCTGCCTCGTCGGTTACAGTTACAATCGCTTCGCCCAGGGCAACCACTTTCATCACCAGTTTGCCATCTTTGGCTTCAGCAGTCACAACGTCGGTCTTTGCACTTTTTGCTGTGTACTTTCCTTCACCTCCCTGAAGTTCGTAGCTCACCTCTTCCGAATTAGGAAAAGTCAACGTAAGTTCGTTACCTTCGATGCCTTTCAAAGTAATACCCGGATTTTTGTCGTCGTCGTTACAAGCGGTCAGGCCAAATACGCAAAGGGACAGTAGTAAGATCCCAGCTAAAAAATTCTGTTTCATAATTAATGATTATTTTTGTTATACCCTTAGAAAATGATCCGTTTCCCCATATACTGCATCCGTCCTTTGCAAGCCGACAGCACTTCCCCTGCATTTCCCCCCTCCCGACAGTGGCTAAACTACTGATACACTATCCGTAGGGTACGCATAAAAAAAATACAAAAAAGAGATTTTTTTAACAATAGGCAGAGAGAAATAGCGTATAGTTGCTATTTTATCATCTA
>DALZBD010000189.1:0-7520 GCA_031977515.1 Bacteroides sp.
AAACGATGCCTATATTATAATAGGTGTCATTCTCACTTTTTTTGTCTACAAACCACAGGTTACGCTTAACCTGAACTCCCTGATCGATCAAAGCACCTTACTGGTGATCACTCCTTTTATCAGAAAAAGGCGATCGATCTTGTTTTTATCTATCAATGTCTCATCAAATTCTTCCACATTTCTGGGTACCAACCGCAATTTTGAAGAATCTTCCTGACAGTGACGTACATATCTTACCACACGATACTCACTGGTAAGGATCACATACGCCTCTCCAGGCAACAACATCTCTATTTCTATCTCTTTTACGGCAACAATAGAACCATCGTTGATATCGGGGATCATAGCACGACCAGACACAATGAGTGCACAATCGCAATTCTTAAAATCAGGGACACACACAGTAGAAATTGGTTCGATACCCGAATCATTAACAATATTATTGCCAAATTCCACGATATCAGCGCCATAAACAGGTATAAAAGAGTCTTCTGCAAAAGATTCCTTCCTATAATCCTCCTTTATCATCTCTCCGAGTCCGGTTTTCAACCATTGTATATTCAGTTCACTGAAATGATTAGAAATCTTTTCTAAACTACCCGGACGCATATGATCCCTTTCTTTAGAGACGAAACCATTGCTCAGACCGGCGATCGTTTCGAATTGACGCACAGTCATATGCTTATATCCTTCAATGTAATAAATGAGTCTCTCCCTGATTGTGTTCATACTTTCCGATGAATTAATTTGGTGTATTAACAGTTTTATCTAAACAATGTTCTATCTTCATAGAAATTATTTCTATATTTGCAGTATAAAGTTAACACAATCTCCATCCAAAAGCAAACAAATTACAACAAAAAATCGACACAACCTATTTCGTAAGAACGCATATACCATATAAAAAACACACATTCCAGAAAGGTTAATCAAAGAGATATCAAATATTTAATACAACTATGAACCCGGAAACATTGACCCTACTCAAAGCCAGTCTGCCTTCTGGCTATGAAAAAAAGATTGCCCGTGAAGTGGGATGTTCGGTAGGCACAGTACACAACATTATGAACGGCAAACATACCAGTCGTTCTATCTATCAGCAGCAGATCCTGGAAATAGCCTTGCGTCTGGCTGAAGAAAGGAGAGTGATACAGGAACAAACCCAACAAAAAGCCGAAGCGCTGCAAAATGAGATCCGACAACAACCGGAAGTATAATATAGGGAGTGCTTTTCCCCTATCTTCCGGTATCAGGGAAGTTTGCGTCGGTTGTGAATGGCGCATATCATGGGGAGAAGAAAGATAAAGAGCAATGGCATCCACAGCATGGTGTTGCGATTCTGATCGCCAAAGATAAATACATTGTCCCTGGACATGCATTCGAACATGGTGAAAAGAAGCAGGTAAAGTTCGAGCAGCAGCATCAATAGGGCAAACAGGTAATCAAGCCGGTTGTGTGCCTGGCGGAAATCCCAATGATACAGGTCTCCTTATTCGAGTGCAAAGTGGCCCATTGAAGTTACTTTATTATTCGGAAAGAACTGCATAGAAAGAAAAAGTTGCGTTGCTCCTGATCCTCTTCTTTTCCATACGCCTGAACATTTCCTTCAGCCGAAAGTTATACATTACATATACTTAAAAACGGCTTTTATGGAATCGAAACAGTCTTCGCAGAAAACAATAAAATCGGGAATCGCCATGCTCAATGTACTGGAGAGTTGGGGCATAGATCATATCTACGGAATACCCGGAGGGTCATTCAATTCGACAATGGATGCGTTGTATGAAAAACGGGAAACCGTACGCTACATACAGGTGCGCCATGAAGAGGTCGGAGCCATGGCCGCCGCCGCGGATGCGAAACTCACCGGAAAGATCGGAGTCTGTTTCGGCACAGCCGGCCCGGGAGCCACACACTTGTTCAATGGATTGTACGATGCACAACTCGACCATGTGCCTGTACTGGCTCTGGTGGGTCAGGTCGCTTCCACTGCGATGAATCTGAACTCGTTTCAGGAGATGAACGAGAATCCCATGTTTGCAGACGTAAGTGTATACAACCGCACGGTAATGACACCACAAAGCCTGCCGTTTGTGATCGATGAAGCCATCCGCAAGGCATACGAACACAAGGGAGTGGCCGTGGTCACCCTTCCGGTAGATTACGGATATATGGATATTCCGGAAGTGGATGTCTCTTCCGCACACAACCATCGGGTGGGCCTGCCCCAGCCGGATGAGGCTGATATAGAAGCTGCTCTGAAAATCATAGAAAAAGCGGAACGCCCTGTGTTGTATGCCGGACAGGGAACACGGGGAGCGGGAAAGGAGGTGACCCAACTGGCAGAACATTTTTCTATGCCCATCGTATTGTCGGTACTGGCCAAAGGCATTGTACCCGAAAGCCATCCCTACCTGATGGGTACGGCCGCACGGGTAGCGACCAAGCCGGCCAACGAAGCACTGACTGCCTGTGACCTGATCCTCTTTGTCGGAAGTGATTTTCCGTTTGCACGTATCTTCTTCCCACCATCGGCCCGGTTTATCCAGATAGATATTGACTCTTCCAAACTGGGCAGCCGGCACAAGACAGATGTGGCTATCCTGGGAGATGCTAAAGTGGCCATGCAGCAGATGATCGCAAAAGGGAAGAAGAGGGAGTCCACACCTTTCCTGGAGGCAAACCTTCGCAACCGCAAGAATTGGGTGCAGTGGCTGAAGGGGTTCGAAGAGAGTGACGCAGTACCGTTGCGTGTAGAGCCGGTATTCAAAGAGATCAACCGAATTGCTGCAAACGATGCGATCTTTGTGACGGATGTGGGAAATGTGACGATCGATGCAGTCCGCCACCTGGATATGAAAGGGGAAGCACAACGCTTCACTACTTCCGGGTTGTTTGCAACCATGGGCTACGGTGTACCGGGCGGGATCGCAGCGAAACTCAGTTTCCCGGATCGACAGGTATTTACATTGAATGGCGACGGTGGCTTTTCTATGGTGATGCAGGACATCATCACACAGGTGAAATACAACCTGCCTGTGATCAATATCGTATTTGCCAATGACTCCTTCGGATTTATCGATGCAGAACAGGAAGATACCAACAAACAGAAGTTCGGTGTAAGCCTACAGGGAGCGGATTATGCGAAAATTGCCGAGGGTATGGGAGCCAGAGGATTTACTGTCACCCGACGGGAACAACTCCCACAGGTATTCGACGAGGCCAGGGAAAGTAAAGTTCCGGTGGTGATTGATGTGAAGATCGGCAACCAACGCCCCTTCCCGGCGGAAGCCATGATACTGGATCCGGATATCTACACCGGAGAGAAGATCGATGCATTTAAGAAAAGGTATGGAGTGACAGATCTGCCATTATTGAGAGAGTTGCTTACATAGACTGTTACCATCTGATTGTATATCGTATACGGCAAAGAGCTTTCCCGAATCCGGGAAGGCTTTTTGTTTTTTACCTTCCCTGATTTCCCAACAGTACATCTGACATATACATTCTGATTATAAAGTCGAATTCTATTTTCAGACATAAGAACAAAAGAACATATTTTTAATTTGTAACTGGTTCATCAAATTTGTATTTTCTTAGTTAATCCCGTATGTTCTTTTGTTCTTATGCCTAAAAAAAATACATTGCAACAAAACTCAAACTTGTCCAGGCTGTATCCGGTATTCCTGGAATAAAATAAAAACAGTATCTTTACCTTATCTATTTAAAAACAGAAGCCGGGTATTTCCCGGAAACCTGCTCAATCACACGATATGAAACATAGTATCTGTTGTTTTCTTTTTTGTTGCCTGTCTTTGTTTGTCACGGCTCAGGATGATCTCAGCCAGTTTGTCTCTGCCCCGGATCAGGATCTTTACAATCAGGTGGTGAAAGAAGAGATACACAAGCTCGGCAACCATTCCTATCGTTTTGTTACTTTCACGTCTGATATAGAAGAGCTGGATCAATATTGCCTGCGTGTGTACCGGGAAAAGGAATCCGCTCCGTGCTTCGCCACCGAACTGGGAAGTACCCAAAGCGACTCCAACAGTGCCGCCTATCTCCTGGCGACTTACGACCTGACAGACACCCGGATCACACTCTATCACTACTGGACCAAACGCGGCGATATGCCTGTAGATCCTTATGGAGCACGCAAACAGATATTCCGCATCACGGATCAGGGTATGTGGCAACAGGAAGAGGGAAAGATCACTATCGAGACCATCTCCCCTTACTATATCCATCAGTATGGAGGAACAGAAAACCCACACCACGGCTACCACATTGGTTCTGAATTTATGCGTCGTCCTCCACAAACAGAAGAGGAGTATGAGTGGTATCGTGCCTACTCCCAGGGTGTACAGGAAGAATATGGAGCCACATTGATCACTGACTCTCTGGAAATGGCTCAACTCCTGAAAGAGGTCAGGGAAAAGATCGCTCCCGTATGGAAGGAAGAATACGGAAACTTCAGCCTCTATTGTGTGTTTCCTTTTTGCACCTCGGATAGTTTCTTTCCTTACCTGATTGATCCGGACAATCAGGTCTATCTCACCTATCTGGAAGAACTGGAATGGCCTTCGGGAGAAAAGTGGGAATCTATCTCAGTAGATGGCCGGAAGGTAAAAATCGGCAAGCGACTTTATCCCGGACTGTTTGCCTGGGAAGAACTTAGAGAGGAGAAAGACGGAGCAGAAATCAGGAATGCTTATTACAGACTGTTTCTGAGTGATCCGGACAGCGACGAATATATCATATATTCACAAACCTCTCCGACTCACTTTACAGATACCGAAGAAAGAAAAGAGATCGTACCGACCCAACCGTGGGAGTACCAAGGCACTATCCGCAGTCAAGAGTGGTATGAGAAAGTGGAGAGTTTTCTACGTATCCGGCAGTGGTGCAAATAGATAACAGCACACTGGAATTCAGGAAGCGATCCGGGAATCAGGCATACAGCACAATGATTATCACTTCCGTCTCAATTGACATATTTTATATCCCTATAGGTCATGCCTTTTAGAAGGTATAAACAGGAATTCATATTTTATCCCTTATTCATACCTTTAACACCTGTATGTAACTCTTCCCATCCTGCAATTCAGATATTACTGGAAGTCCGCTCCTATCAGGGTAGTCCTTTCGTGAATGATGTTTTAATCAGACCACACACGGCAAGGGCCGGTCCAGAGACAAAAAGACCTGCAACTTTATTTCTTCATTTACCCATTGCTCTTCCATTCTTTTTCTCTCAAATCCTCTGTTTGATATACCAACCAGCCTGTTTCGTCTCATATATCCGAAGCACCCCATTTTCTGCCCTACATTTGCATCAGAAACAAGAAACAAAATTCATTCCATAACAACAAAAAACAACAGTATGAAAAAGGTAATTTTTACAGCAGCAATTCTTGTGGTAACTTCATGGATAAACCTGAATGCACAGACAACCGTAGGCCTCGGAATAAAAGCCAATACCAACCTGACCAATGTGAAGCTTTCCGATCTCGAAGGATCAAAAAGTGACTTTCATCCGGGTGCATCTATCGGTTTCTTTTCTAAGATCGGATTTGGCGAGCACTTCGCCCTGCAACCGGAGTTGATCTTCAACTACACCGAATCGAAGGTAAAGTACAATGCGGAAAAGATAAAGTTTAAATATGCAGGGGTAGAAGTACCGGTATATGCCATCGGGCAGATGAATGCCGGAACCGGAAAGTTCTTTATCGGAGCAGGGCCACATATCGGTTACGGTTTCAGTGCCGACTCCGGATTGGAAAAGCACACAGAAGATATATCTTTCAAAGATGCGATTGAACTGGATCATTGGTATGCGGGTATCAGCACTATGGTAGGATATGAGTTTGATTTCGGTCTCTCCCTGCACGCAGGATACCAGATGAGTTGGGATCTTGGCTCGCGTCGTAAGAGTTCGGACATCCGGACGCAAACCATCAGTCTGGGAGTAGCCTACAAATTCCAGCTGGGAAAGAAAAGATAAACAGTATTTCATTCTTGAAAGGGGGCAGATTTTGCACATTCTTTGTAGTGTGGGACGCAAGGTATTTGCGTCTCCATACTTATATCTCCATACTTGCATCTGAAAAGGAAAAAAGCAAAAAGAGTAATATAGAACGAACCCAGAAATCTTATAACTGATTTTCTGTTGAAAATTTAAACAGCCTTTATACTTCCTATCTGATTTTTAATATCTTTGCATTTATATATAAGCAATTGGAGAAAAAGAATACATAAAGGCACCTGATTTATTTTTAACCATAACAGATTAGTTACACACAATGGAACACAACAAACCATCCGGAAGATACCATGCTTTTTTTATCCTGTTTAATCCCTCGGAAGAAGTGACCCCCTGGGATGACGTGGAGAATGAGGCTGTGGATTTTTTCCTGGAATTTGGCAACCAGGGAGACTACGGCACCATACCTTCTACCTCACTACACTTTTTTCTGGAAGAGGAAATGGACCTGAGCAAACAGGAAGACAACATTCAGACCATACCTATGATCGGATTTCCTCCTACCATTCTGCTCAACCTGCACCTGAATTACAAGATATTTACTCAGGCAGACAAAGAGACGCAGCTTAAGATCACACTCAATGGTATTCTTTTCCTTATCAGGTACTGGAAAGAGAATCTGAAAGTACCTAATAACGTACCTATTTTCTCACTGGCAACAAGATTTGCAGATCACCTGAAAGCCAAAGGACTTCTCATCCCCGAAGAAGAGTGGAAGGATTTGTACTTCAAGGCAAAGCAGGCTTTCCGGTTCCGGTTTGCCAATGATCATAAGGACGGATTACAGAAAGAGCAGATTCTGTTCGATACACGCGAGATAGAAAACCTGCTTACCAACAATTTGTCCAACATCAATCTGGGGAGTTCCGTAAAAGAATGCTGTTTTCTGTACGACATCATGGACCTCAATCAGCCGGATGCACACAAAAACTACCTCAAAGAGAAAAAAAAGTCTTCGTATGGAAGAAACAAAGACCTGCTGATCGCGCAACTTTATGACAGTAATCACTTTTTGTTCGATGAGCAAGGTGAACCTCAGGACAAAAAGGGACAAATCCAATATTTTCACAAAGGTATCCTGAAAGCCATCCGGAATCTTCAGGAGACAAGACGCAAGCCAAAAGATTTCAACCTGGAGTTGATGTATGCCGAGATCGACCGTACACTTACAGAATATGAAAATCAATTGTAATATCACAGCACTAAAAAAGCTGCTTCAGGATTCCTGAGGCAGCTTTTTTTGTGCTGTGATATTTTATTCTACTACCCGGCAGTTTTATTGAACTGCTATTTACCAGTTATTGGTTCAGAAAACATGTCTCGTTCTATAAAAAATGGTCCTTCATCCATTTAGGTGAGAAATTCTACATATATTTGTCCATCTTTACAATCTATCTGTAGCCTTGAAGAGGCGTTACAACTTAGCCCAGGGTAAGTGAACGTAGAGAATCGGAGTGAATGCCACCCTGGGTTTAAA
>DALZBD010000190.1:0-7494 GCA_031977515.1 Bacteroides sp.
TTTGAAACTCATAGCTCACAGCCTGCAGTACAAAACTGAAGAGAATGATCATCCATAGCCAGTAGGCACCTCCGAAGCTGGTGCTGTAGAACAAGGGAAAGGAGGCAAAAAAAGCTCCTCCGAAAGTGACAAGCGTAGTGAAGGTAAACTCCCATTTACGCCCGGTGGCATTGATCAGCATCTTACGCTCCTCTTCGGTCTTGCCCAATGCGAAGATCAGGGAATTGCCACCCTGCACAAAGAGCAGAAAGACCAGGAAAGCAGCAAGTAGCGAGACCACCAGCCACCAATAATGTTGCAGGAATTGATAGGTATCCATGTGATTTGTATTTTTAGATTAAACGTAGAGATCTGTTTGTATATCCGACAAAGAGGTACAAACAGTTTCTCAGGTGGCTGCATCGGAAGAGGGATCTTCTTCTCCGTTGGGTCCTTTACGGATCTCACGCACCATAATACCGATAGCGGCTACAAGCAGCACGGTGAACAACAGCAGGAAGATAAAGAAGGTGGTCTGTACCGAACCGACCTGCAGCTTGGATATGGCGGCCGATACGGGCAGCATATCCTGAATGGCCCAGGGCTGGCGTCCACACTCTGCCACTACCCATCCGGCCTGTCCGGCGATGTAGCCCAGAGGTATGGTAAGCATACCTACCCAGTGTATCCATCTGAGGTCCGAAAGCTTCTTTTTGTAACTCAGAAAGATGATCACGGCAAAGAAAAGAATAAAGTATCCTCCCAGGATCACCATGATACGAAATGCATAAAAGTTGAGCGGTACATTGGGTACGAGATTGTGCGGATCTTTGATATACCCATATCCGAAGTAGGAGACATTGTCCCGAAGCACCTGTTCGGCTTCTCTGGCCTCTGCCTCCTTGCCATTCTTCTTTGCCTCGCGGTAACGTGCCATAGCGGTAATGGCCAGCTGTCCCTTTTGGATTTTCTCCTCGGCAGAGAGAGCTATACTGCCGTCGGGCAATTGATAGCCTCCTTCGATCAGGTCTTTGATACCCGGCACAAAGGCATCTCCGTCGCGGGCTGCCAGCCAGGAGAGCATTTTGGGTATTTCAATACGGAAGAGGAAAGGCTCCACACCGTCGTCATACGTCTTTTTCTTCGGGTTGAGCATGCCCACAGCTACCAGTCCGGCACTTGCTTCACCCTCGTACAGACCTTCTACAGCAGCCAGCTTCATGGGTTGTACGCGGGCAACATCGTAGCCCGAACTATCGCCGGTGACTGCTACCAGAATGGAAGCTACTATACCAAAGATGGCACCGATCTTCGCACTGGCCAGGGCAAAACGGATGTTGCGCTTTTTAAATAGGAACCAGCAGCTGATACCGACAACAAAGACAGCCCCCAGTACCCATCCGGAGAGTACGGTATGAAAGAATTTGGTAACGGCTATCGGTGAGAAAGCCACCTCGGTGAAGTTGACCATTTCGTTGCGTACGGTGTCGGGGTTGAACTCCATCCCTACCGGATACTGCATCCAGGCATTGGCGACGAGGATCCACCAGGCCGAGAGTGTCGCACCGATACCGGTGAGCCAGTTGGAGGCGAGGTGAAACTTCTTGCCCACCTTGTCCCAGCCAAAGAAAAGCACTGCTACAAAAGTAGCCTCTAGGAAGAAGGCCAGGATCCCTTCAATGGCCAGGGGAGCACCAAAGATATCTCCTACAAACCAGGAGTAGTTGCTCCAGTTGGTACCGAATTCAAACTCCAGGATCAGCCCGGTAGCTATGCCCACTGCAAAATTGATACCAAACAGCTTGATCCAGAATTTTGCCGTGCGTTTCCAGAATTCATCACCGGTCTTGTAATAGATGGTCTCCATCACAGCCATAATGATACCTAATCCCAGGGTCAGAGGCACAAAGATCCAGTGATACATAGCGGTGAGTGCGAACTGCGCCCTCGACCAGTCAATCAATGCGTTGTCAATACTTTCTATCATATGCTATCTGTTAAGTGTACACATACACGATCAGGGCTGCGCCCCTCTCTCTATCAATTCCGTAGCAACGTAATCATCTTTTCCTTCTTTTCCTGCATTGTGTTTGAGGAAATTGGGGAAGAAAAATAGTTTGAGTATGAAAAACATGATAAACAGTTTTACAAAGATAATAAGCCACAATGTTCGTCCGAGGGTCATGCTCTGGAAGCCTTCTTTGTAGAAGTACCATATATTGAGGAAGGTATTTTTCATCGGAAAGGTTTTTTAATAGAACATAAGCTCTTTTGCTGATTACGAAACTAATAAATTTACTTTATAATAACAAATAAAAACAGAAAAAGTTAAAGATACGGTTCTGATTTTTACTCTTCTCTTTTTTCTCTGATAATAAATAACAGGGAGGCAGACTCTTCATACATAGCAATGGCAGGACTTACCTGCCGGATAACAACTGCTTGTATCCTGCCAAATACTTATCAGCCCCGTAGGACATGTATGTTTGTAGCCTGACAGCTATGTCCTACGGGGCTAACAAATATGTTTACAGGGTACTGACGGTATGGATTGAAGATAACCGGATAATCGATTTTAATTAATTTTTTGTTCCATATCTAAATATCGACTAAAAAAAAGAGTTTGACGGCAAAACTTTTCGTTCCGTCTATCGTTTTTGTTTATGAGAACATAGCAACTTACCTTCGTACCACAAAACAACAACACCGTTTTTATGAAGTATCTACACAAATTAGCAGCAGGTATGCTCTGTCTGGGAAGTTTCTGCCAGAGCAGTTTGCTGAGTGCACAGGAGATACCGGAAGTATGGACTCTGGAAAACAGTATCCGCTATGCCCTGGAGCATAACATCACCATACAACGCAGCCGGCTCATCGCCGAAAGCAGCTATGTAAATGTAAAGACAGCCAAAGCTGCCCTCTTTCCCAGTCTCTCTTTCAGTACTTCGCAGAATGTGGTGAACCGCCCGTACAGCAGGAATTCCAACGAGATCATAGATACCGGCAATGGCAACTACACCACCGCCAGCAGCTCGAACAAAACCACCTACAACGGAAGTTACGGGCTCAACTCTTCCTGGACGTTGTACAACGGCAGCCGCAGGCTGAAAACCATCGAGCAGCAAAAGCTCAATTACCGCATTTCGGAACTGGATCTGTATGAGTCGGAGAATAGCATCGAGGAGGCAATCACCCAGGCGTATATACAGATCTTGTATGCTGCCGAATCGGTACGTATCAACGAGAGTACACTGGAACTCTCAGAAGCACAGAGAGACCGTGCACGGGTATTGCTGGAAGTAGGACAGATTGCGCTGAGTGATCTGGCACAGCTGGAGGCACAATACAGCAACGACAGGTACCAGTTGATCACTGCACAGGCTGCACTTGAAAATTACAAATTGCAACTCAAGCAACTGCTCGAATTGGATTTTGAGTACGAGATGGTAATAGCTGTCCCTGAACTCACAGAAGAACAGGTACTCGCGCCTCTGCCTGCCGTATCGGAAGTATTTGTTTCCTCACTGGCCATACGCCCCGAGATCGAGGCCGGCAGACTGGGGATACAGGTATCTGACCTCGGTGTAGACATTGCCAAAGGAGGTTATCTGCCCACCGTGAGCCTGAATGCAGGAATGGGTACAAACAACATGAGCGGCAGTGACTATGCGTTTGGCGAACAGTTCAAGTACGGATGGAACAATTCACTGGGAGTGTCGGTGGCGGTACCTATATTCAATAACCGCCAGACCAAAAGTGCGGTGGAGCAGGCACGCATACAACGGGAAATCAGTGTACTGGATCTGATGACTGAAGAGAAGAATCTTTATTCCACGGTGGAAGGGATCTGGCTGGATGCCAACACGGCACAACAACGCTACCTGGCTGCCCGGGAAACGGTGAACAGTGCACAGATCAGTTACGACCTGGTCCGACAGCAGTTTGACCTGGGTTTGAGAAATACAGTGGAGTTGCTGACGGAGATGAACAACCTTCTGGCTGCACAACAGGAACTGATACAGGCCAAATACATGGCTATCCTGAATGCGCAGCTGCTCAGGTTTTATCAGGGAGAAGCGATCACATTGTCCTCTTCTCCCGATTTGTCAGGAAATGAATAATCAATCCTCCCATCCTATAATAATATAAAGATCGAATGAAAAACAAAAAATGGATCCTGATTGCATTGATAGTGATCGCAGCCGGGGTCACCGCATGGCTGATATGGGGACGTACCCCGAAACAAAGAATTACTTACGCCACTACCGAAGTGGTCCGGAGAGACATAAGCACTTCCGTCACTGCTACCGGGACGCTGGAGCCGGTGACTCAGGTAGAGGTAGGTACACAGGTGTCGGGTATTGTGGACAAGATCTATGTAGACTACAACTCGGAAGTGAAAAAAGGACAGGTGATTGCCGAACTGGACAAGACCAATCTGCTCAATTCGCTGGCAAGTAGCAGAAGCAACCTGGCTTCGGCTCAGGTGGAGCTGGACTATCAGGAGCGCAACTACGAACGTATGAGGACCCTCTACGAACGCCAGCTGATTGCCGCCACAGACTATGAAACGGCTTTTTACAGTTACCAGACAGCGAAAAATGCCTACGATGTGAGCCGCAACAACCTGGCCCGGGCCGAGACCGACCTGGGGTATGCAACCATCTACTCTCCCATCGACGGTGTGGTGCTGAGCAAGGATGTGGAAGAAGGACAGACGGTAGCTGCCTCATTCAGTACGCCGACGCTCTTCCTGATTGCCAATGACCTGACTGCCATGCAGGTGATCGCCAATGTGGATGAAGCGGACATAGGTGAGGTTGCAGAAGGATTGCGGGTGGAGTTTACGGTAGATGCGTATCCCAACGATACGTTTGAAGGATATGTAACACAGGTGCGCCAGGAAGCTACTGTGACCAGCAATGTGGTGACCTATGAAGTGGTGATCTCGGCATACAATCCGGACCTGAAACTGAAACCGGGACTCACGGCCAATACCACGATCTATACCATGGAGCGCAGGGATGTATTGAGTGTGCCTTCGAAAGCATTGCGGTTCACTCCGGAGCCATCGCTGATCGGTAAGGAAGACAAGGTAGAAGATGTGCAGGCGGCTAATAAACTGTGGACACGCGAAGGCAATGTATTCCGGGCACACGCCGTAGAAACGGGTATGAGCAACGGTATGCTGACTGAGATCACAGGAGGAATGGCAGAGGGTACGACGGTAGTTTCGGACATCACCATCGGTATGCCGGGAGAGACAAATGCAGGCAATGGGGCGCAGGGATCAAACAACCCCTTCATGCCGGGACCTCCGGGAAGAAGAAGATAAAGAGATTTACGATGTACGATTTACAATTTACGATTGAAATTACATTTTGTATCCAGAATCGCAAGAAATGCCTCACATTGTAAAAAGTAAATAGATGAAAGAGTAAATTTTCATACAATAAGAATATTCATTAAAAATAAGATTAGGTAGTATGAATCGTACATCGTATATCCGTAAATCGTAAATGCAAATTGTTTATGAGCAAACCGATTATTCAGTTAGAAGATATAACACGTAAGTTTCAGGTAGGAGAAGAGACCGTAAGGGCTTTGCGGGGAGTCTCCTTTACCATCAACGAAGGAGAGTTTGTCACCATCATGGGAGCCTCCGGATCGGGCAAATCCACCCTGCTCAATATCCTGGGATGTCTGGACACCCCGACCAGCGGAGAATATCTGCTCGATGGGAGTTCGGTACGCACCATGAGTAAAAACCAACGGGCTATCCTACGCAACCGTAAGATCGGTTTCGTGTTTCAGAGTTACAACCTCCTGCCCAAGACCACTGCTGTAGAGAATGTGGAATTGCCTCTGATGTACAACGCCTCGATAAGTGCGGCAGAGCGGCGCAGGAATGCTGTAGAGGCTCTGGAATCGGTAGGTCTGGGAGACAGGCTGATGCACAAATCCAACCAGATGTCCGGAGGTCAGATGCAACGTGTAGCTATTGCTCGTGCCCTGGTCAATAACCCTGCTGTGATCCTGGCGGATGAGGCAACGGGAAACCTGGATACACGTACCTCTTACGAGATCATTATCCTCTTCCAGCAACTTCATGCTGCCGGACGTACGATCATCTTCGTGACACACAACCCGGAGATCGCGCAATACAGCAGCCGGAATATTGTATTGAGTGATGGTATGGTGAAAGAGGATACTGTCAACACAGAAATTCTATCTGCGGCCGAAGTGTATGCTACATTGCCCGAACCGGAAGAATAGAACTCCTATGCTTCAAAATACTCATATATGAACGGAACCAATTTATTCAAAATAGCTCTGCGGGCACTGGCCAATAACAAAATGAGGGCCTTTCTGACTATGCTGGGAATCATCATCGGGGTAGCTTCGGTGATTACGATGCTGGCTATCGGACAGGGGTCCAAACGAAGTATCCAGCAACAGATCTCGGAAATGGGGTCAAACATGATCATGATCTACCCGGGAGCTGAACGTCGCGGTGGAGTGCGACTGGACCCGAGTGCCCTGCAAACCCTTAAACTGACGGATGTAGAATCCCTGCGCGACGAAACCCGCTATGTGGCGGCAGTAAGTCCGTATGTGAGCAACTCGGGACAATACATCAACGGTGCCAACAACTATCCGGGGAATATGACCGGAGTAAGTGTGGAATACCTCAACATCCGCCAATTGAGTGTGGACGACGGAGAGATGTTTACCGAAGAAGATATTCAATCCTCCGCCAAAGTATGTGTAGTGGGGCAAACCATTGTAGACAATCTTTTTCCGGATGGATCGGACCCGGTGGGAAGTGTGATCCGCTTCAATAAAATTCCTTTCCGCATCGTAGGTGTACTGAAAGCCAAAGGGTACAACTCCATGGGACAGGACCAGGATGCAGTAGTGCTTGCACCGTATACCACAGTGATGAAACGTCTGCTGGCAGTGACCTATCTGCAAAGTATTTACGCCTCTGCGCTGACGGAAGACCTGACGGAAAATGCAATAGACGAAATGACTGCTATATTGCGACAGAATCATAAGCTGAAAGATACGGATGCAGACGATTTCAATATACGCAGTCAGCAGGAGTTGAGCGAGACACTAAGTTCTACCACGGATATGATGACAACCCTGCTTGCCTGTATTGCCGGGATCTCTCTGGTAGTAGGTGGGATTGGTATCATGAACATCATGTATGTATCCGTCACAGAACGTACCCGCGAGATCGGTCTGCGTATGTCGGTAGGAGCCAGAGGGATCGATATCCTGAGCCAGTTCCTGATCGAAGCCATCCTGATCAGCATTACCGGAGGAATTATCGGAGTAGTATTTGGAATAGGGGCTTCAGTAACAGTGAAAGGGATACTGGGCTGGCCTATCTTTGTACAGTCGTGGAGTGTGATCATTTCGTTTATCGTCTGTACATTCACAGGGGTATTCTTTGGCTGGTATCCGGCACGCAAAGCAGCCGACCTGGATCCGATCGAAGCGATCCGT
>DALZBD010000191.1:0-7473 GCA_031977515.1 Bacteroides sp.
CATCCCGATCTGATCCGGTACGGCGGGGGAATGCTTCTGGCCGAATGGGTAGAGTCGGGATTCGACGGAGAGCCGGATACGGTCAGAGCCGAGAATCTGTATATACAGACAGCGGAGCACGGAGGGACAAAGAAGATGAAAGAGCAGGCATATAAAAAGCACCGGCAACTCTACGTGCAACGGGAGAGAGAGCAATTGCTGAGCTCTTTGTCGGCAGAAATGGCTTCTATGACTGCCAGTGAACTTTGTGACAAGGGGGATGCTTTCTTCTCTCTGGGCGATACCATACATGCGATGTATTGCTACGAGAAGGCAGATGAGCAGGGTAGTCTGAAGGCTAAGAACCTGTTGGGGCTTTTTTCTTTCGAAGAAGGAGATACGAAAAAAGCAGTGTCTCTGTTCATGGCAGCGGCCGGAGAAGGGCATCTGCCTGCTTTGTACAACCTGGCTTTGTGTTTGTATTTCGGTATGGGTATCTCACCTGATATACATCTGGCTAATACATATACCAATCTGTATATCAAACAGTATAACAAAGGTGAATACGACCATTTTGAGAGAAGTGAATTGTTGAGCCGTACCTATCAGAAGTATGTGGATCAGGTACCGAAGGATATGAGGCGCAAAGGCATACAGCCCTCCGAATTACTTGACCTGAATGCCTGGGGCAATTGGTTGATGAATATCCGGTGTAGGGCAAATGAGGAAATAGAGGGAGCCCTTTTGCAGAATGTCAGCAAAGCGTTTACCCAACGGCAGGCCTACCTGGTTGTAGCCAACCGGCATGAGTATGCCGGCAGGTATGAAGAGGCAATCTATTACTACCGTTTGCTGCAGAAAGCAGGAATGAAGGAGGCCAGTTCATGGATAGAGACGTTGGAGAGAAAGATCGGTAAGGATGGGGTCGATGGAACTGGTAGCGGGAATGCCCGCACTCCTGCCGATAGACCGGGAGCGAGACAGAGACGGGAGATGATCCATGTGGACCAATCGTATGAGTTGTTGTTGAAAGCCCGGGAGATGTCGCGGCAGCTGGAAAAGTGATATGTCTTTTCTGCTTGCCTCTGTATGCAAAAGCAGACAAAAAGGAGAATGCATTCATATCCTCTTTGTCTGCCTTTATACCTGTAGCAGGTGATTTATGGATGTATAGGAACGAACCGGTAACTGTTTTCTCCGGTGGCCTCTATCCGTCCGATGCCTGTGCCGGGAATGTGCATACCTGCTACCGGAATATTCTCCCGGGATACATACCGGAGTATTTCTTTGCGGGATTGTGTGGCGGTCACAGGGTCCACATCGTAGGTCACGGCTACATCCGGATAGGGCATCTGGATCACCATGGCATGCGCCAGGTCGCCCCAGATCAGCAGGCGTTCTCCCTGTGATTCGATCAGGTAGGCCATGTGGCCGGGTGTATGTCCATAGGCCGCAAGGGAAGTAATATCAGGTAATATTTCCATCTTTTCATCGAAGAGAGTAACACGATAGTTATCAATGATACGATCCACGGCTTCGAAATTTCCCCGCCGGTCTGCCGGTGTGGCAGCTATGATATTCTTATCCAGCCAATAGTTGTTCTCTACTACCGGGATATATAGGTCGGCTTGTGGAAATGTTGCCTGTCCCTCTTTCATCAGTCCACCGATATGATCGCCATGCATGTGGGTAAGCAGGATGTCGATAGGATCTTCCTTGTTGACTCCCAGAATGCTTAGTTGCTCGTGGATATGAATGCCCAAACCGGTGTCAATCAGAATATTCCCTTTGGGACCTTTGATGAGGTAAGCATGCACAGCGGTGGGGTAGGTGCCATCAGGCATCGTTTCGGCCAGCATTTCCGGAGTAGCACCGATCAGTATCGATGAATTGCCATCCGAACTTCTGTCGGTGAGTGTGTAAACTTCGTAGTCGCCTACGGTGTAAAGGGGCAAACTCTCTTGAGCCACGACAGTGGCCATGGACAGAGACAGAGAGAACAAAGCGGTCATACCATACTTCTTCATAAAATAATGTTTTAAATCAAAGAGTGAATGTTCTGTGAAAAAGATGTTTATGTTTCCTGTTGGTCTGGCCGGAAATGCCTCGGCACTTCCGGGAAATATATGATCTGTGGTAGAATAAGCTGATGCGAAGATAGTAAAAAGGGTAAATAATTTTATCTTTTCTCCTGTTTTTTGTGAGTTTCCAGGGAAATTAGTTGTTTGCAGAGAGAAGAGACCAGGTGATGTCCGCAGGGGGCTGAGAGGAAAATAAAGGAGAAAGCATAACAAAGAGAACCATCATGAAATAAAGTATTCCAGTCGGTTCTCTTTATTATGTCTCGGCCAACTTCCGGCGGGTTATTATTTAGCGGTTCCTTTTTCTTTGGAATAATCTCCGTTGGAATAATCTTTGTTGGAATTGTTTTCGTCCGTATTGTTTTCGTTCGGATCTTCGATAAGGAATTCCACCTGCTCTACGATGATGATATCATCGTTTTCATCAGACAATCCATTGTTGGCGTCACTGAAAGAGGCCAGGTCGTTGATAGACATATCACTGCTACAATCAACCGGTTCGTCGGTTTTCTTGGCTGTATCACCGATGGCACTGCTGTTGGCACCTATTGCACTGCTTGTAGCTCCGATTGTGCTTCCTGTAGCAGTTGCACGGTTGTTATCAGTATTATAGTCAAAAGGCATATCACCCACTTGTGCGCGTGCATTGTCTGTATTATAGGAAGAGGACCTGTCTTCTACCTGTTCTCCGATGGTATGTGAATGTTTCTCAGCCACAGGCTGATTTTTCTCATACAACTTGTTGTCTTTTTCATACGAATTTCTGATAGATGACTCCTGATTCGTATCTTCGTCATACTTACCCAGTTTATCGTGGATCAGTTCGTCCAGCTCTTCCACCCGTTTTTCACGGTCAGCTTCATTGATCGGTTGGTTGCATCCGCACTGGTCATATACATCTTCGGTATTACGAAGATTGGTTTCATGTCTATCAAAGCGGTCAGATCCCGGATGGCTCGACCAGGTAGAAGAATCTCTGCCTTCGCTATTTATCGAATAATCTCCATTCTTTCTCATATTCTCAATGATTTTAAAAGTTATTTTAATTCCGTAGTTGAATACAAAAAACAGAGGTAAAGGGTTGAATAGCTTAATATTATTTGAGAATAATAGGAATTATTTACGAATTACTCTTTCGGTATGATGGTTATTTGAGTATGAATACAGAAATAGAGGTTGATATAGGATTGGATATCATCCCGGTTCGTCCAGGTACCTGATAATGATCGCACGCTGGCGGGGAGTCAGGATTCTGTGGTTGTAGGGGGCATATCCCGTTTTCCGGAGTTCCTCCAATAATCCGGAACAACGGTTGATCCAGCGGTTGAGACTGCGCACCGCGTTACGTGACGTAGATGCGTTGGGGAAATAAAGACGAGCCAGTTCGGCAAAAGTGATCACATTATTTTTCATATCACAGGTTTGTTTTTGGTACATACGATCCAATAATTTCAGAGAGGAAAGTTAGTGGAAAAGAGGCAGATCGCCCGGGAGAAAAAAGAAATTTCAGTGACAACAGCGGCGTTGTCACAGGCTTTTTTCTTACCTTTGTCAGACTTGTAACAAAAAAGGAATATACAATGGATAATTTCGGTGAACTGATACGTAACCGCCGCAGTATGCGGAAGTTTACTTCGGAAGAACTCACTCAGGAAGAGGTGGTTGCACTCTTGAAGGCAGCTTTGATATCTCCTTCCTCCAAACGACACAATCCGTGGCAATTTATAGTAGTAGACGATAAAGAGAAGCTGCAACTTCTCTCACAATGCAAGGAGCACGGCGCGGCATTTGTCAAAGACGCGGCCCTCGCCGTAGTGGTGACAGCCGATCCGCTGGCCAGCGATGTATGGATCGAAGATGCTGCTGTTGCTTCGCTGATGATCCAGCTACAGGCCGAAGACCTGGGACTGGGAAGTTGCTGGGTGCAGGTGCGTGAACGTTTTGCCGCGGAGAATGTACCTGCCGATCAGGTGGTACGTGAAGTGCTGGACATCCCGTTGCAACTACAGGTGCTCTCTATCATTGCCGTTGGGCACAAAGGGATGGAGCGCAAACCGTTTGACGAAGAACATCTCCAATGGGAGAAAATACATATCAATACATACGGAGGTAAATAATGGCGGCAAGAAGCGTAGGAGAACAGCAGGAGAATTACCGGGCGGCAGCCTTGTCATTTATTCTCGTAGGGGTACTGTTATTGACAGACCGTCTGATCGGATTTTCCAATATCGGTGCCGACTGGGTGATGAACCGAAGCAACTTTCTGCTCTATATCGGTGCGATCTTCCTGTTGGTCAAAAGAGACAAGACCATTGGTCTGGCATTGGGAGGGGTATGGGTCGTACTCAATCTGGGTAAGGTCTTTGCCCTGCTTGGGTCACTATCAGGCTATGTGTTGCCGGCAGTACTTCTGATCGCGGGAATAGCCCTGTTTCTCAAATCCCGTAACTAATAATCACCATGTCGCAGGAGAGGAGTGTGGTACTGATCGGTGCCGGAAATGTGGCTACCAGCCTGGGATGTGCTCTGCATCGGCAGGGGATAACTGTGCGGCAGGTATTCAGCCGCACGCTCCAATCGGCACAGGCATTGGCTTCCCCTATAGGCGCTGAGGCTACAGACCGGTGGGAGCTGATCCGCAACGATGCAAGTCTCTATATCGTCAGCCTGCCCGATGATGTGATCCTGCGTGAGGTCTCCCGGATCGCTGCCGGGCGGGAGCAGGCTTTGCTGGTGCATACAGCAGGGAGTGTACCAATGCAGGTATGGGAGGGATATGCCTCCCGGTATGGGGTATTCTATCCGTTGCAGACTTTCAGCAAAGCACGCAAAGTCGATCTCAGGCAGGTGCCTTTGTTTGTAGAGGCAAACACTGCGGAAGATGCTCAGTGGCTGCGGTCGCTGGCCGGAGAACTTTCGGAAAGGGTCTATGAAGCAGATTCCACCCAGCGGAAAGCGTTGCATCTGTCGGCGGTGTTTTCGTGTAACTTTGTGAACCACCTCTATGCTATCGGTGAGGAATTGCTACAGAGGAACGGACTTCCTTTTGAGGCGCTATTGCCTCTGATCGATGAGACGGCCCGCAAGATACATGAATTGTCGCCACGACTGGCACAGACCGGACCGGCGGTGCGACACGACGAGAAGACCATGCAGAGTCATCTCGAAGCATTGACTGATCTGCCGGAATGGCAGCAACTCTACCGGACACTGAGCCAGAGTATACAGGAGATGGATAGAGAAAGAAAAGTGTAGAGGCTGTTTGTGAGAGGCAATATATTGAAAACGCTAAGTGTTGAAGATGCAAATATCTGAGGCGCAAATATCTGAGACGCAAATATCTGAGACGCAAATATCTGAGACGCAAGGTATTGCGTCTCTACATTGTTTGTGTTTTCTTTGGAAGTGATACACTTGTAGAGACGCAATACCTTGCGTCTCAAATACAAAAACAAATACAAAAACAAAGAGAAGACCCAAGAAAAAGCAAGCCGGTCTTTTCAGGAAAATCTGAACAAGCTCTTCATTTTATCATATAAAAACCTCAACAGAATATGAGTACGATCAATTACGACCTATGCCGGATCAAAGCACTGGCTTTCGATGTAGACGGAGTACTAAGTGCCGATGTGATCCCTTTGCATCCCTCGGGAGAGCCGATGCGTACGGTGAATATCAAGGATGGCTATGCCATACAATTGGCTGTGAAACAGGGATTGCATATCGCTATTATCACCGGCGGGCGTACAGAGGCGGTGCGCAAACGCTTCGAAGGCCTGGGCGTGAAAGACCTCTATATGGGATCTTCGGTGAAGATACATGACTACCGTGCTTTCCGGGATAAGTATGGACTGGAAGACAGCGAGATCCTCTTTATGGGCGACGATGTACCCGACATGGAGGTGATGCGTGCCTGCGGACTTCCCTGTTGCCCGAAAGACGCTTCGCCGGAGGTAAAGCAGATCGCTGCCTATATCTCGCATTACGCGGGTGGCTATGGCTGCGGCCGCGATGTGGTGGAACAGGTGCTCAAAGCGCAGGGAAAATGGATGAAAGACGATGCGTTCGGATGGTGAAGGGTTTTACCATTTACTGATTTACGATTTACTCCCCGCGGTCCTGATCATTGTTTGATGATGACATATAAGAACGTTGAGATCGCAGAGGTTTATAGGGATCTGTTTAAGATCGCCTGTATTTTCGGGGATAAGATACTGGGAGGATGTGGAAAGCCCAAATGCTTTTTAATTTAGTTACATAGTGTAAGGGATTGCTTCGGGCTTTGGACAGAAGCAATCCCTTACACTATGGGGTTAAAAGGAATATCCCATCTCTTTACAGAGACATCCGATCCATACAATTCGTACACACTGAAGTGGTAATGAGATTGTAATTCTGAAATCTCCTGTTATGCTTTTTGCAAAAAAAGAGGTATAAAAGGAATCTTCCTGCCATAAATAAATGTATTTTTGCTTTTAAAATACACAAACCTTATGAATGCGACAAAGACTTACTCTAATGAACGCGAGCTGGTTGTCTCTCTCACGCAAGGCGATCAGAAGGCATTCTGTGAATTATATGCTTTGTACAAAGAGCGTCTGATCTATTTTGCAGTGAAGTTTCTTAAGTCGCATGAGTTTGCAGAAGATCTGTTTCAGGAGACCTTTATACAAGTCTGGCAGCAAAAACAATTCATCAATCCCGATCTTCCTTTCTCCTCATTTGTCTATACGCTGATGCGCAACCGTATTCTGAATCAGTTGCGGGAAATAGCCTATCACTCCACGATGAGGGAAGAATTGAAAAAAAATGCGCTGGATTACTCTGTGAATACAGAAGAAACCATCCTCGCCAATGAACTCTCCGCCCTTCTTGCCGAGTCTTTGCAGCTACTTTCTTCCCGGGAAAGGGAAATCTTCGAAATGAGCCGCAACCAGTGTCTCTCCCATCAGGAAATAGCTGATCGTCTCGAAATATCTCCTCATACCGTACAGGCACACATCTCCTCTTCTCTGAAAACCATCCGCGAATTCCTCGTTTCCAGATCGGTTATTTATGCGGATCTGGTGCTCATCCTGCTATGCCTGAATCTCTGAAACGTTAAATGAAGTTAACTGAGTAATAGGTGAGTTCTTTTCCTGTGTACTACTATAGTAAAGGCGCAAAACAGCTTTACTATAATATACATGGATAAAAAACACAAGGAAGAACGACTGAAACGTTACGTAGACGACCTGTATACCCGTCAGGATGTAGATGATCTGTTGGATTCCATAGAAGATGAAGAGCAACTACAGCTTCTGGATGCGGCTGCAGACAGTGTATGGCAGGAAGCTGCCTTGTCAGAACCTTCCGGTATCCGACAGGAAGTATACAGGCAGGAAGCATCCGAATTATTAAAGAGAATACAACC
>DALZBD010000192.1:0-7381 GCA_031977515.1 Bacteroides sp.
GTCTCCTGCAATACGATGGCCATGAGCCTGCGCAGGCTCTGGCGCTTGATGGAGTCGATCGGATGCTCGTCGATGGTGATCTGCCCGGCCCGGATGTCGTAGAAGCGGGGGAGCATATTCATGATCGTAGTCTTTCCCGCTCCAGTGGTACCTACGAGGGCGATCTTCTGCCCGGCAGGGATACACAGTGTAATATCGCGGAGGACAGTCTGCTGCGGTTCGTAGCCAAACCACACATCTTCGAGGAATACCTCCCCTTCGATCTCGGTGAGTTCGATGGCTCCGGCCGCATCCGCCTCTTCCGGTGCCTCGTCCATCACTTCGAAGATACGCTCGGCACCCGCCAGCGCAGCCTGGATGGTGTTGTAGAGGTTGGCCAGTTCGTTGATCGGCCGTCCAAACTGCCGGGAATATTGCAGGAAAGTGGCCAGACCTCCGAGGTCGAATCCCCGGTAGATGGCCAGCAATGCCCCTACGATGGTGATCAGTACGTAGGTGAGTGTATTGAGACTCTGTGAGATAGGCATCATCAGCCCGGAGTAGAACTGTGCTTTGAGCGACTTATCGCGCAGGTCTTCGTTGATCTCTTCAAAATCTGCCTGTACCTGCTTTTCGTGGTTGAATACCTTGATGGTCTTTTGTCCGCTGATCATCTCTTCGATGTACCCGTTGAGACTTCCCAGCCCTTCCTGCTGTGCGCGGAAATACCTGCGGCTGACGCGCACAATACGCTGCGCACTGAAGATCATCAGGGGCACGGTGACCAGTGCCACCAGGGTGAGTATGGGACTGATGTAGACCATCAGGATGAAGATTCCCACCAGGGTAAGCACCCCGCTGAACAGGTCGGAGAGCGAGTCGGTAAGGGCATCGCTGATGCGGTCGATATCGTTGGTATAGCGGCTCATGAGGTCGCCATAGGGATGGGTGTCGAAATAGCGTACCGGCAGGTGTTCCATCTTCTGAAAGAGATCGGACCGCATGCGGTGCACCGTGCGTTGCGCGATGCGGTTGAGCACCCGCTGCCGGATAAACACGGCGATCACCCCCGTGAGGTAGATGCCTCCGAGTATCAGGAGCATCCGCACCAATCCGGACACATCCGCCGGAAGGATGTAGTTGTTGATGATCGGACGCAGCATGTACGACCCCATCAGGTCGGCCACGATACCCACCACGATGAGGAAAAAAGTGATCGCCAGCAACAACCTGTCGTTGGCCAGGTAGGAGATAAATCTCAGAAGGGTCTTCTTCACCGCTTTGGGCTTGCCTGCATCGGCTGTATTGGTCAACGGTGGCATATCAGGGTACGATTTGTTGGGAGTTATAAATTTCGCGGTACACCTCCGAGCTCTGCATCAGCTGGGCAGGTGTGCCCATGGCTACGATCTCTCCGTCGTCTAAGATCATCACCTTGTCCGACGTCTGCATGGTGTTGATACGCTGGGTGATGATAAACACCGTGGTATCGGTGAGCAGTTTTTTGAGGTTGGTGCGGATACGCAGTTCCGTATTGGAGTCTACCGCACTGGTGCTGTCGTCGAGGATCAGGATCTTCGGCCGGCGCAGCAGGGCCCGGGCAATGCACAGGCGTTGCTTCTGTCCGCCCGAGACATTCACCCCTCCCCGTTCCAGCGGGGTATCGTATCCCTGTGGGAAAGAGAGGATAAAGTCGTGCGCGTCTGCCACACGGGCAGCCTCTTCGATCTGCTCCTGCGTGGCATGAGGATCGCCCCAGAGCAGGTTTTCGCGGATGGTACCGGAAAACAGAACGTTTTTCTGCAACACCACACCCACCCCTTCGCGCAGGGTCTCGAGGTGATAATCTTTGATATTGTGTCCGTCGATGAGGATCTCTCCCGAACGGATGTCGTAGAGGCGGGGGATCAGCTGGATCAGGGAGGATTTGGCCGATCCGGTGGCACCGACCACCGCCACGGTCTCTGCCGGAGAGACATGGAAGGTGATGCCACGCAATACATCCGTCTCCCCTCCCCGGTAGCGGAAGTTAACGTTGTTGAAGACTACATCGCCCCGCTCTACCTGGTATTTATCTGCTGCTCCTGTAGGGGTATCGGTGAGGGAAGGTTCTTTGTCGAGCACCTCCCGGATACGTTTGGAGGAGGCGGAGGCACGGGCAAAGGTCATGATGATCATCGAGAGCATCATCAGGGAGAAAAGGATCTGGCTCAGGTAGGTGACCACGGAGATGAGCTCACCCACCTTTAAGTCGCCCGTCATGATCTTGCGCCCGCCAAACCACAATACAGCGAGAATGGAGGCGTTCATTACAAGTTGCAACACGGGAAACATGGTGACCACGATGTTAGAAGCACGGATCACGGTGGCTTTCAGGTCTTCGCTGCTACGTACGAATTTCCGCGTCTCGAAGTCTTCCCGGACAAAGGACTTGACTACCCGGATGTTGATCAGGTTTTCCTGGATCACAGCATTGAGCTGGTCCAGCTTCTCCTGTACTTTGATGAAAAAAGGAAACCCCACGCGCAGAATGATATACAGGCTCAGTGCCAGTGCAGGCACAGATACGGCCAGTATCCAGAGCAGATCGGTATTGATGCGGGAGACAAAGAACAGGGCAAGGATCAGCATCAGGGGCGAGCGCAGCAGCAGACGCAGGGAGACCTGCACAACCATCTGGATGCGGGTGATGTCATTGGTCAGCCGGGTAATCAGCGAAGCGGGGCTGAACTCATCGATATCGGAAAAGGAGAATTCCTGTATTCTGCGGAACAAGGAGCTACGCAGGTCGGTACCAAAGCCGATGGAGGCCTTTGATGAGACGTAGATATTGGCAATACTGGCCACCAGTCCCACCAATGTGATCCCGATCATGTAGAGACCGAAACGGGTAATAAAAGGGATGTCCTGCTGCATCACTCCGTCGTCTACGATACGGGCCATAAGCATGGGCTGTGCCGTCTCGGAAAGCACGAGGATCAATACCAGCAACGGACTGAGCAGGAAGCTGATCTTATAGCGACGAAGGATCTGCAGGTAATTTTTCATTCACACCAAAGTATTTCCGAACAGGTAAACTGTCGTTTGAGGGAACAGTTTATAAGGGGCGAAAGTTCAGCAAAAAAGTCCATATATCCAAATAGGGAAGACAGGAAAATAACAGACTTATTTGCGGGAGAAGAGACAAAGTCTTTTTTAGACATAAGAACAAAAGAACATATTTTTCTCTGACTTATTGCCAGAATTCGAATTCCCTGATTGAATTCTTATGTTCTTTTGTTCTTATGCCTAAAAAAGCATATCAGCAGAGAAGTATCTCTACAGCATCATCTTACAATATCCTGTGTCTGCAAAAACGCTTCGGAATAGCGGATGCCCCACAGGTCGTACCGGTCCAGCTGGACGGGCATCTTCTCTACAAACCTCTCCCAGGACTTCACTTCGGGCGTCGACCATACATTTTCGGCCAGTGCGGAAAGGCGGGGGAATACTCCCTTTTCCACTTTCGCAGGGGTATGAAAATATTCCGTCCACAGGCAGGCTTGTGCACCTATCACCTGTTGTGCCTCTTCGGCTGTCAGTTCTTCGGGGATGATCTGAAAATTATATACTTTTTCTACGGGAAGATACCCGCGGTGGGCTACTTCGCGCTGACGACGGGTCTCTTTGGTATTGAAATAGGACCAGGCCGAACTGGTCATGATCACCGGATGTCCGATCCGGGCAGCTTCGGTACCGTATTGCTGTTTGCGCCAGTTCATCACGATGCAATCTGTGGAGACTCCCCCTTCCATGATCTCGTCCCAGCCGATCACGGTCTTTCCTTTGGCCTGGATCACCTCCTGTACATAGTGGATGAAGTAGCTTTGCAGTGCCTTTTCGTCTTTCAGCCCTTTCTCCTTCATGAAAGCCTGGGCCTGCTCCGATTCTTTCCACCACTTTTTGGCACATTCGTCACCTCCGACATGAATATAAGGGCCGGGGAATAGGTCGCAAAGTTCGGAAAAGACATCCGTCAGGAAGGCAAATACTTCCGGTTTCGGTGCAAGGACGTTGTTGAATTTGTTATAGATCCCCCAGGTAAGGGCAGCTTTCCTGGGCTCGTCGGGGTTGGTACTGAACTCCGGATAGACAGCCAGCACAGCCATATTGTGGCCCGGTATATCAATCTCCGGCACAATGGTGATGTAGCGATCGGCGGCATATTTCACGATCTCCCGCACCTCTTCGTGGGTGTAATATCCACCGTAGGGCAAGGGTTTGTAGACGCCCGGGTAGAGCCCTTCGATCTCTCCTTCGCGGTTGGCCCCGCGGTCGGTGAGTTCGGGACGGCACTTCATCTCAATGCGCCAGCCCTGATCGTCGGTCAGGTGCCAGTGGAAATAGTTGAGTTTGTGCAGGGCCAGGTAGTCGATGTATCGTTTGATGTAAGACACCGGGAAATAATGCCGCACCACGTCGAGGTGCATACCGCGGTACTGAAAACGGGGAGAGTCTTCTATCGCTACTGCCGGCAAAGCAGGCAGCACCCCGGCACGGGTCGGTAGCAACTGGATCAGGCTCTGGATACCGTAAAAGACTCCGGAAGCATCGTTGCCCCGGACGGCTATTCCCTCGGGAGCTACAACCAACTGATAGCCTCCGGGGGTACCGCCATTGTCGAGATTGACCAGGGTGATCTGAGCAGTAACGGCCTCTTTTTTCTTCTTGTTGTTAGGAACATGTACTTCCAAAGGATACCCCAGATACTCTTCCATATATCCGGAGAAATAGGCAGCTGTGCCGAGCAGTTCCTGTCCGGAGACAGCAATGGCAGAGGCACGTGTAAGCATGAATTCACCTTCATTGGTGATGACAGAAGCAGGTTCGGGGATAATAGAGATGTCCTTTGCAGGTTCCTGTGCCTGTGCGGCAATCAGACTTGCAACGATAGTAGCGGTCATAATGAGGTTTCGTAACATGTATGTGTAAGGCCCTGGGTATACATTACCGACAGCCAGCAGACAGGACCCTTAATTCCGGCCAGCATCGGTTCTTTTGATGTCAGCCCCCAAATACGTTATCGGGTACAAACTTAATTATTTTTTTCCGATCTCCCTCTGTTTACCATGAAGAGTATGTTTTTTATCAGATAAAAGAGTTTTATCGGAATTTATATATACTTTAGCCTGATATTTGTACGGTAGCCTTTTTGCCTGATGAAAAGCCCATCATACAGATGTTTACGAAAAAGAAAAGAACGATTTGTATCCCGATTTTCGTAGTTGCATTTGCCGACACCCTACACATATACACTTGCTACCTGATACAACGTACAAACAGCATGGAAATAGAATACCTGAAATATGCCATTGTGGAGCTGACCACCGAATGCAACCTGCGGTGCAGGCACTGCTACAACTGGTGGAAGCAACCCGACGCGCTGCCCCGCCACCAGAACTCTTACAAAAAAGCATTCCGGTTGCTGGAATACCTGTTGAAACATACCAGTGTGGAGAATATTACTTTTACGGGTGGTGAGCCTACGATAAGTGAACGTTTTGCGGAGCTGGTATTGCATGCCCGGCTTCACGGAAGGAGAGTGACGATCATCACCAACGGCAATGGCCCCACAGAGGTATACCGGCAACTCTACCGCATGCAGGTGAACATGCTGGAGGTGTCCATACACAGTTTCCGGCCGGAGGTACACGACCGGATCACTGACAGGAAAGGCTCATTTGACAAAGCCGTGCAGACCTTGAAAGAGGCACTGAGTCAGGGAGTAAAAGTGACCCCGGTGATGGTCATCACTTCGCTCAATCATGCCGATGCGGCAGAGACGCTGCAGTTTTTCCACGATTTGGGTATTCGCAGTGTGATGGTCAACCGCTACAACATTGGCGGGGAAGGGCTGAAACAGGAACAAACGCTTTCGGCCACTGCCGCACAACTGCGCCATGCATTCGGAAGTATGAATGAGTTTGCCGCAGCATATCCTGTACGTTTGTTCTCCGGAGTGTGTACGCCACATTGCCTACTCAACCCGGACGACTACCCGCACATTGCATTCGGCAGCTGCTCGGAAGATGTATACCGCCGTCCGCTCACCTTTGACATCGAAGGCAACCTGCGGCTCTGCAACCACTCTCCGGTGATCGTCGGAAATGTCTTCGAGAAGCCATTGGGAGACATTCTCAACTCTGCGTATGTAGATGAATGGGCAGACCTCGAACTGTCGTTTTGCACAGGCTGCACCCGGCTGAAAAGATGTAAGGGAGGATGCCGTGCCGCATCGGAGCAAGTGGGACTGTCTCTTTCTCATGCAGACCCTGTGATACAGGAAACTGGCCTGACTCCTTTTCTCTGAATAGTAGTTTATAACCCTATAGGATCGAAATACCATGAAGAAGTTTTTCCGGCAAAAAATATATAATCTGTTACTGGTGCTTTCCAACCGGTTTCCCCACTGCAGGCTTATCGGATGGAAGATGATGGTGGGCACTTCGCTGCTGTTGTTTTCCGGTAGCTGCTCACAGCCCCGACAGAAACCTCAGTCGACAGAAGATCCGGAACAGAAACCCACCAACCCTTCTACCCAGACACTACCCGATGAGGATATACTGTGTTATGAACCCTCCATAGAAACAGAGAACTCCTCTAAGACAGAAACATTCCTCCCATCTTCCCCGGATATCCTTATCGTCATGGATGAGGTAGAACCTGTGATCTACAATGATCCTCTGTCAGATGACCTTGTGAGTTGCTACATTATTGTCATGCCACCGGAAGAACTGCCAGACGAAAATGAAATCTATACAGCTGTAGAACATCTGCCCGAATTCACTCAGGGAAACCTGAAAGAATACATCCAGCGCCAAGTGGTCTATCCGCCCGATGCCCTCGAAAAGCAGATCGAAGGAAGAGTGATCATTCAATTCATAGTGGAGAAAGAGGGATCTGTCAGCAACCCTACAATCCTGAGGAGTATCTATCCGTCACTGGATAGTGCGGCCATAGAAATCATCCAGGATCTGCCTAAGTTTACTCCCGGAATACACAATGGAGATTCAGTAAGAGTCTATTATACCGTCCCTGTAACTTTCAGGATGAAACCCGATAGTATCCCTGACTGATAGGCTACAGATGCACCTGAGAAAAAGAATCCACCCCAAGTTGGTAAGAACATAGAAAATCAATACTTTCACACGTTTTAAATATATACTTATGAAAAGTTTTTATCTGAGCATTCTCTCTTGCATGCTGCTATGGACGGCACTCTCCGCACAGGGACAAAACCCACCGGAAACCACACCTATTTCCACGTGTATCCCCTACGAACGAGCAGACGACACCTCATGGCTGAAGCGTTTTCAGCACGACATAGATGCTTATAAAGAAGAGAACGCCCGCCTGACGGATC
>DALZBD010000193.1:0-7370 GCA_031977515.1 Bacteroides sp.
AAGATAAAAGCTCCTGCAGTCTTTTTTCCTCTTTCATATTTAATTCATTTGTATTATACATCTTGTATAATACAAATATAATATAATTATTCCATTTTTGACTTCCAAACAGCCTGTTTAACAAAATTTATTTTTCAAATATAGGATATTCTGTTGAAAATAAGATGATTGAATGTGGATGCGCTCGGACGGCTAACATACAAAAAGACTCCTGGGAACGTCTGAAACCCGGGAGTCTTTCATTATTTGTTTTCTGTTCCGTTCTACCGCTCAGGTCTATAAATCATGTGTTATAGCCCCGCAAGTTTATAGATCTTTGGCATTACCAGACAGTTTATGAGTAAGAGAACCACGCCCACACACATGATAATTGTCCATATCTGTCTGTTTATCTCTACAGAGGAGATCTGGGTTGGTTTCCCGGGATTGTAATAGATAGTCATCTGATCTCCTGTCTTCATGGAAGCACTATACGATCCTAAAAGAGTCTTATAGGCCTGATCATCCACTTGATAGCTCACCGTAACATCATATACTGTAGTAGTGCGTTTGTTCTGACGCGATCGTTTTTTGTATTTCCTGATAACCTCAATCTTTGCGGTCACAGGCTTGTATTCCCTGCTTATTTTATCTGTATGGATGAGCCCGGCTACTCCTCCGGTAATAAATCCCATAGCTATGACGCCGACGAAAATCAATGCACCTCTTTTGGTAAACCGATAATTTCTTTTAAAAAGGGAATACTTCATTTCTATATACTATAAATGGAAAATTCTATAAAGTAATGATAAAAAACGATTCTGTTCCATTGGATCATCAGGATCTGTGTAACTTTCACGTGTCAATGCAATACAAAATATTCATCTACAAGCCGAAAGTCCTCATCTGTAATGTATTCATAATAACCGATTTTACGATCTTCATAAAGCAATATCAGCTTGTATATATACACCACAAAATCATAATCGCTTTTTAGTTGTATATATACCTCCTCCTTTTTCTGTATATCCTCAGAAACCACATCCAATTCATCTTTCAGGTATCTGTCCGGGAGAATATTTTTGAAACAGGAATACCCTGAAGATAACAATTGCTTTATAATCTGCTCCGGATCAATTTGTATCATATCCATTGAAAAGAGTGTTATTTTCTTATTGGAAGTCTGGGGAACATCTTACGGAAACGCACCAGATAGGTCTTTACATTACTACCTGCAATAATCAGTGTGACAGCCAGAATAATGAACAGAATCCCGCAGATAATGCGCAGCGTAAGTGTCTCTCCAAACACCAATACCCCGAAAAATACCGCGGTCACAGGTTCCAGAGCCCCAAGTATGGCAGTGGGAGTGGAGCCTATATACTGGATCGCACTGGTGGTGCAGACAAACGAGATCGCTGTCGGAAAAACCGCCAGTGCAACCAGGTTCAGCCACAGATACCACTTTTCGGGCAGGATCAGGCTTGTCCCGAAACCGACACGTACCAGGAACAGCGAAACTCCGAACAGCAGAATATAAAACGTAATTTTGAGTGTGGCCACCTCTTTCAGCACAGGACGGTTTACCCCCACAATATAAATGGCATAGGACAAGGCAGAGACCATCACCAGCAGAGTTCCTGTCAGACTCAACGTCGAACCGTCATCTCCTTTAAAGAGCAGCCCGATCCCTGCCAGCGCCAGCACAATGCAGGCTACGGTCAGCAATGTGATTTTCTCCCTGAAGACAGCAACCATAATCAGTGCTACCATGATGGGGTAGACAAACAGCAGGGTAGATGCTATTCCCGCTTCCATGAAATTATAGCTCTGGAAAAGTGCAAGCGAGGAGAGTGCTACCAAAAGCCCCAGTACGACCAACGGCAAGACCTCTTTCCGTTTCAATTGAAAATTCCTTCCGCGCGCCTTAATCA
This sequence comes from Bacteroides sp., assembly GCA_031977515.1. Taxonomy (GTDB): domain Bacteria; phylum Bacteroidota; class Bacteroidia; order Bacteroidales; family Bacteroidaceae; genus Bacteroides. The sequence goes on from DALZBD010000193.1 coordinate 1,914, forward strand.
TAATTCCCAGGATGGGAATGGCAAACAGATAGCGGAAAAACAATACGGAATCCGCATCCATTCCTGTCTGGTACAGTGGAAGTGCGAACAACGGATTCATCCCGTAGGTGGCAGCAGCAATAGCTGCAAGTATATATCCTTTTGCTTTTGCGTTCATACATCAAATAGATCAAACGGCTGCAAATGTACAAGAAATTGGGAACAAAAAACGCCGGACGATAAAATAAAATCTCATCAGGATTTTAGTAATTATCAGGGTTCTGCCCATCACTTTATTCAGACGCAAAGTATTGCATCCCTACATCGATTGTGTTTTCTTTGGAAGAGGATACACTTGTAGAGACGCAAAGTATTGCGTCTCCCTATTTGCATCTGAATATTCGCGTATAAAATAGAAAAATGGGGCAAAAAGAATACCGAACCAACATTCTGCATCAGCTAAAATCCTGACGGTAACTTCTGTTATCGATCATTCACCCCAGCCTATATTCTTTTTCTTATTTCACTCTTTTGGAATAACAAAGAATAGTAACACCGTCCGAAATACTATGGCTATCCAGATGAAGTGGAATGGTAGAAGTATTTCCCGGGAAAAGCGGAATTCCCTGCCCGAGAACAACAGGTATAATTCCTATAATATATTCATCAATGACATTGGCTTTGATAAACGGCTGGATCAGGATACCACCGCCAAACAGATAGATGTTTTTTCCGGCATCCCGTTCTTTCAGGATCGTATCCACAATATGACCACCGATAAAGCTGATATTACCCTGATCTTCCTGTTCCGTGTGTGTGGCTACATATACCTTCTTGTTGGTATAATCTTTGGCAAATCCCAGGTTGTAGCATCTATTGCCCATCACTACCACATCAATACCTGAAAGAAAATCAGAAAACGAATAGCTGTTTTCCGTATCCGAATGGTTATCCCCATGCCCGGTAATCCAATCGTATTTGTCCTCGTTGTCTGCAATATATCCATCCAGGCTTATGGCCAGATTTAAAATAATTTTTCCCATAATTCCTTTTTTGTGTAGGTGTTGTAGATTCTTTATTCAATGAATACCCCGATAAATATACCTGTTTTTATTACCGGCTCCTATTACATTTCCTCTTTTGTATCAACTATATTCTGTAAGCACACAACATTACTCTGAAGGGGAAGAGTATTTTTTATCAGCTTACCACTACCAGCGATACCACCGAGATCAACAGCCACAGGATCACTCCGAATACGACCGGCTTCAACCCCACTGACCTCATTGCCTTTACGGACAGCGAACTTCCGATCAGCAGCAGTGTAGCCGACAACAACTTATGAGACCCTACGGAAATCACTTGCAGTACCATTGACGGAATCTCCACATACGTATTCAATACCATGGCCACCACAAACCCCAAGATAAACCAGGGGATCGTCACCTTGTTCCCCTTCTTCTTTTTAAAAAACAGTGCCGACACCAACGAAAGCGGAATGATCCACAATGCCCGGGTCAGCTTTACCGTAGTAGCCACTGCCAGTGCTTCCGGGCCGTAGCTTGCTCCCGCACCCACTACCGAACTGGTATCGTGTATCGCAATAGCCGCCCATAGTCCGAATTGCTGCTGTGTCAGGTCCAACCAGTGCCCGATCGGAGGAAAGAGGAACAATGCCACGGCATTCAGACAAAAAATCACCGCCAGAGATACGGAAATTTCGTTGTCATCCGCATCTACTACCGGGGCTACGGCGGCAATCGCACTTCCCCCGCAGATCGCAGTACCCGAAGAGATCAGGTAGGCCAGCCGCACAGGGAGCTTCATCCATCGACCCAGCAGGTACCCGATCGCCATCACTCCCGTCACCGACAGGATGGTAAACAGCATTCCCTCTTTCCCTGCCGCCAGCGACTCCTGAAGGTTCATGCCGAATCCAAGACCGACTACTGCAATTTGCAGCAGGTATTTGGATAGTTTCTTTGCCTGTTTCGGATAAGGGTGGGAGAATACCAGAGCAAAAAGTATTCCGGCAAACAGGGCAATGGCAGGCTGTACGAAGGTAGCTGCTATACAAAGAAGGAGAAAGAGGTATCTGTTCATATGTCAGGGATCAGGTATATGTACCTGCTGTTTGGTGACTGCAAAGATAGGAAGGAATTCAGGTTATCTATGCAACGAACAGAAAGATTTATCACATAAATCTATTTCCCGGAAATACCATCTATCCATGCAAACAGTTCTTCCAGATCGTAATCGCCACTGTGCGGTCTGTCCCAGGGCAATGCAAAGTCTACCTCATAATTATTGTTTTGAAGCAGAGTAGCCAGTATGGTCGGGACAGCCAGACTGGTATCTTTGTCTTTCGAACCATGCCGGATGCGCCAGTAGGTGGAAGTGCGTGCATGAGGAGTACCTATGTAATGCATCGGATTCATCTTCTTTACGATCCTCTCTTTGGCTCTGGTGCCCTTTACCATGCTGTGTTGCTGGCCATAGAGGGTAAAATGCTGATTGTTGATAGACTCCGTACCAAATTCATTGTTCTCCGGAGCAGAAAGATCCAATGCGTCGAAAGCCGGAGGTGTTTTCTGGCGTTGCATATAATGTATATAGTCGTCCCACTCCAGATCTGTCACCTTGCCCTCATCCATTGTTAGCCACGTATGCTGTGACAGGTCCATACCGCTCTCCAAGGCTTTGTTTGCCGAAGCAATTACATAAGACTTCACCCATGTTTTGAAAGTGCCGTTTCCATCCTCGTCCAGTGTCAGTCTGGTGTCGTTGTCGTCTTTCAGGTACAGGTTGTTGACGTAAGCAGGGAATTGCTTTTTCAGGTCGGTCGATATTTTTTGCTGTTCCTCCGTCAGGGTAGATAGCGAATCATGCTGTTCTTCCGGCCTACCTCTCTTCTGATAGGTATGGATCCCCTGAAACTGCCATTCATACGCCATGTCGGCATGCTCCAGATCTGTGATCGGGCAATAGGCCGATACGGCAAATATCTCATCACTGGCATCTGCTGCTCCAAGTTTCTCCAGGTAAGGGAAATAATCGGGATGATCTCCCGTGGCACCCAACAGTGCAGACAGGGCACCTCCGGCACTTGTGCCGTTGGAGATGATTTTATTGGCGTCGCCCGGCATCTTCCCATCATTGTGTTTCAGATACCGTACAGCTGCTTTCAGGTCCACGATCGCTGCCGGAGCCTTGCCGTAATACCGGTCGTTGGCTGCATTGGTACGGCCTCTGGCTCCCGGAGAAGCCACTACATACCCCTGGGCCAATGCGGCTACGACCGTATTTTCTTTTACAGGCCTCCCGACAGACAGAGGACGTTGCAGTGTATCACCGGCCTCACCATTCAATGGTGGAAATTCACTCGTCCAGCTGTCTGTGGCAGAAGCAGGTCGTGTAGGCATATAACCGCCTATCTGATTGGGAAAGAAGATAGGTGCTGTCTCCGCTTTATATCCGTTGACCGTCTTACCCTGGAAATAGGCTTCCGGGACATAGATATTCATGGATTGATATACCGTATCCACCGGACGGGTGACGTATATTATATTTTCAAAAGCACGTACTTCAAAGGTCTTTCCTTGATACGTCAGCGTCTGTTTCCGGTAGTTTTCCGGATTGAAATCCAGACTGTCTGCAGCAGTTTGAGCGTTCATCGCCGTAGCAACGATGCTCCATAATGCGGTTGCGACTATTTTTATTTTCATCATTTCTTTCATCTTATGGATTGTATATCTTATGGTTGCAGTGTAGCAGACCGGCAGTCTGCAGGTATGAGGAGTAATTTCTGAAACAAGAAAAGAACGAGGTTTGTTTGATCTCCCTTTTGTCTGGTAGTAAAAAATCCGTCTTCGATCCAACCCTTTCCACCTCCCGGTTGTTTTCATCCTAACTTCAAAAAAGAACATTATGATTTTACTTGAACCTTACCAGACAGATAGGCTGGATCTGAAAAACAGAGTAGTCATGGCGCCCATGACACGCACCCGTGCCGACAATCCCGAACTGGCGGCCAACGACCTGATTGCCGAATATTACGCGCAACGTGCCACAGCAGGGCTCATTATTACCGAAGGTACACACGTCAGCCGCATGGCAAGAGGCGCTATACGTGTGCCGGGAATATATACAAAGCAACAGATCGAAGGCTGGAAAAAATCTACCGATGCCGTACATCGGAAAGGTGGCAAAATATTCGCTCAGATCTGGCACGAGGGCAGGCTCAGCCTACCCGATGTATTAGACGGACACTTGCCCCTGGCTCCTTCTGCTATCAATCCGCACACCAAAGTCTTCTCACCGGAAGGAATGTTCAAACCTACCCTCACTCCGCATGCCATGACTACAGAGGAGATCAGACAGACCATCAACGACTTCGCACAAGCGGCAGCCAATGCCTTGGAAGCAGGTTTTGATGGCGTCGAGATCCATGCGGCCAACGGATACCTGTTTCACCAGTTTTTTATGAAATGCTCCAACACACGTACCGACGCTTACGGAGGCAGTATAGAAAACAGAAGCCGTTTTCTTTTTGAAGTGCTGGAAGCCATCCGTACCAGGATCTGTCTGCAGAAAGTCGGTATCCGGCTTTCACCGATCCTGAATAAAGCGCAGGGTATAGTACAGGATGAAGAGACCCAAGACCTGTTTACCTCTATGATAGACAGACTAAATGCTTATCCGCTGGCCTATATACATTTGTCAGGTGTAACAGGAGATACTGCCGAAGATCCACTCAAACAGGTACTCGACAGTGCCCGGTACTACCGTGGCATCTACAAGGGAACATTAATGATAAACAAAGGTTTTACCCGCGATACTGCCAATCAGGCTATCAAAGACGGAATTGCCGATCTCGTCTCTTTTGGCGACCTGTACATCAGCAATCCCGACCTGGTAGAAAGATTCAGAAAGGATGCTCCCTTGAACCGGAGCGACCGGGACACTTTCTATACCACCGGCCCCAAAGGGTATACCGACTATCCGTTCTATAAGGAATAATCCCGGACCGAAAGCAGATTCTATATATATATTCATCTGCAAGTAACCGATGCGTAAAAAAACGATTGTTTTTTTATGGGAGATGGAATAGATAAAAAAAATAGGAAAAAAGAAGCCTGCAAAGGCATAGCCTGACGAGTAAGGAATACCCTGGAGTAATATGTTTATCAGCTCTCTAACGGCTGTTTTTCCATGCTTGTCGCATAGCGATTAGTTAACTATCCCTATCGCTTCATGGTTACTTATCTCTATCAGCTCCGTAGGGTATAGCCGTCAGGCTAAGGATTACCAGCCCCGTAGGGGTTGTATGTTTGTAGCCCCGTTGCGGAAGCGCGGGGTTTATAAGGGGATCAATGAGTTGCGCCCCATAGGGGTGCTATGTAAGGAATGGTTTATTTACCGGTCAGATAATCCATGTTATCAAACACATATTTCCCATTTATGGGTAACATTACAGGA
>DALZBD010000194.1:0-7340 GCA_031977515.1 Bacteroides sp.
ACCTGGATGCTGGATCGCTGGACCGGTGAGGGAACTTCTAATAAGTATCCTCGTCTGGATGTGAGCAATACTGATAACTGGATGGTATCCGACCTCTATGTATGCGACGGTTCCTACCTCCGTCTCAAAAACATTACTTTAGGCTATACATTGCCTAAGCAACTTACCCGTAAGCTTACTATCGAGCGTTTGCGTGTGTATGTGCAAGCTGATAATCTGGTGACATGGACCAAATACTGGGGTTTCGATCCCGAAATTTCTTCTTCTGCTACATCTCTCGGTATTGACCGGGGTGTTTATCCGCAAGCTCGTACTTATACAGTAGGTGTAAACGTATCTTTCTAATCTGATAAAACAAGAAATTATATGAAAACAAATAAAATAGTAGCAATAGGTTTACTCGCTGCCGCTACCGTATTTACTACCGGTTGCAGAGATAGTTTTCTTGACGTGGACAACCCAACAGGTGAACCCTTGGAAGATTATTATACAACGGATGAGCATATTCAGGAAGCTCTGATTGCCGCTTATGATCCCATTCACTGGTACGATTGGGGATTGGGACAGTACAATGCGCTGAATATAAATGGTGAGATCATGGGTGATAACTTCTGGGTAGGTGGTCAGACAAAGACTGATATGCAGAACTGGCACCTGCTGTTTAACTATGAAGGCAATGAAAACAACACCCTCAGTTCTCTTTGGACAGTGAATTACTCGGGTGTCAAGCGTTGCAACGACTTGCTGCAGTATTTAGGATGGGATCCGGATGTTACACCGGAAAATAGCAGGAGTTATGAGATGCAGGCTCGTCTGCTTCGTGTGTTCTATTACAACATGTTGTGGCATTATTTCGGCAACGTACCTTTCTATCTGGAGAATCTTTCTGCACCTCCTTATACGGCTCCGCAATATACGGCCGACCAGGTTTATGGTGAACTGATTACAGAACTTGAAGAGGTGATAGACTCTAAGGTGTTGCCGATGAAATATTATGAGACAATCAAAGAAGGTGGAGGTATTGATTACGAAGCTCAGTTGGGCCGTGTCACTCAGGCTATGGCCTATATGATGTATGCTGAAATAGTGATGTATCAGAATGATGAAGGTCGTTTCCCGAAAGCTTTGGGGTATATGAAAGAGCTCATATCAGGTTCTGACTTCAGTCTGCATCCTGATTTTGCTTACCTTTGGGAAACAGAAGGCGAATGGGTGGACGAATCCATTTGGGAAATCAACTACGAACAGACAAATAGCGAACGCGGCTGGAGTAGTCCATTGGCCACTGGGGGTACAGTGCTTCCTACTCTGATTTCTCCCAACTCTTTCTCCGGCGATGAAGGTTGGTCAGCGGGTGGCGATGGTTGGGGATTTCTGCCCGTACGTGTTGAAACCTATAATCTGTTCAGTGAACAAGACAAGCGTCGGGATGCTACCTTTTGGGTTATTCCGGAAGATGTGGAATATAGTGAACGCTATCAGGATACCCACATCTGGTTGCAAAAGTATCGCCCGTATGACAAGAACTACAAGTCAGCTCCCTTCGACCAGAACCTGAATTATAACAATAACTACCGTTATTACCGGTATGCAGAGACATTGCTCAATGCAGCGGAACTTTCTCTTCGTACCGGTGGAAGTGGTAGCGGTGAGGCCAGAACATGGGTCAACCAAGTCCGTAGCCGCGCCGGTTTGTCGGGACTGGACAATGTGACGGTTGACGATGTCCTCACCGAACGTCGTTATGAATTTGTAGGTGAAGGCAAGCGTTACTTTGACCTGGTGCGTGCCGAAGGAATCAGCGGAGCATCGGCTAAAAACAAGGCTACTACTGCACTTGTTCCCGATGAATATGGCTATCGCACCAATTCCTGGACTCCTAAAAAGAAATACATTCCTATTTCACAGGCAGAGTTGGATTCCGACCCGGATCTGGTTCAGAACGATTATAAATAGTTTTCCTTAACTCTATTAAAGAAGAAACAATATGAAAAATATTTTAAAATATATGGCAGGGGTGCTGATTGCAAGTTTTGCAATGACTGCCTGTTCGCCCGAGGAGTTTACGGGTGCATCAGAAAGTGGATTACCCAAATTGGCAGATTATAAGCCCGTTGTGAGTGTTGATCAGGAAACCAATCGAGCCACATTTAGTCTGGAGACTACTGACGGTCAGGCTCCTAAGGGGGTATATCCTATTTGGACAATAGAGGTCAGTCCAGCCATAAAATCAACGGTAAATGGCTATCAAACTTCTCGTATTGTGCTTGCAGGTGATTATACGTATTCATTGAAAGTAGGAAATAAAAACGGTATAAGCGATGCCTCTATAGAGGGGACATTCACGATAAATACAACCAGATTTGATTTTACTGATGCTGTTTCTAAACTTACCAATAATGGTACAAAAGAGTGGCGCGTTTACAGTGCTGTGGCCGCACACCTGGGTTGTGGACCATCTCCTGAAGATCCTATATCATGGTGGTCTGCTTCTCCTGAAGAAAAAGCAGATGAGGGTGCTTATGATGACCGGATTACTTTCACAGCCGGCACAAGTCTTTCTGCAGGTACCTATATGTATAGTGCAGGTGAAGACGGACTAACGTTCTGTAATAAGGGAGTTACTACATTAGGTGTAACGGGTGCAGATGAAGATTACAGCACTCCGGCTGTAGGTGTAAACGGTGCTTTGAGTGAGGCTACTTACAACTTAGGTTATAATGCCGAATTGGAGTGTGTGACTATTACATTACCGGCTAAGACTTTGTTCCCTTATATGGCCAGTGATGCACAAATGAATGAGTCAATAACATATCTGGTTACTGATCTGAAAAGCAAGACCATGACTTGTGTTATCCCACTCGACGGTATTTCCTGGCAGGTTATTTTTGTGAACGGAGATGACGAGGAAATTGAAGATGTATTTGATCCGGAAGACGTAAACTGGTGTGCAGTAGATGATCCTGAGAACTTAGGTGCCGGTTTCAATACGAAGGGAGAAATGTCGTTCTTTTTTGCAGATGCCGGCTGGTCTCCGATAGGTAATCCCGATTTTTCTTTTGCGGATGGTGTTTATACTGTTACAACAAAGGATGCTACTGCTGCTGAATGGCAAGGACAATGCACCATTAATGGAGTTCCTTTGAATATTGAAGCTGAAGAATATTACGATATAGCTTGCAAAGTTGTGGCAAACATGTCTGTAGAACGGTTTACTGTCAAAGTAAACAAAGATCCGGATGTCGAGGGTGACCCAAATACTCTTTTCTATAAAGGCAATGTGGTTTTGAGTAGAGGAGAAAATATTCTTCGCTTTGCGAAAGTAACAGCCATGAATGGCGGTGAACCTATTTCTTTTAACCAAGGTAAGTTTGTCTTCGATTTAGGTGGTTCTCCGGCAGGTGTGACTATCGAAATAAGCGATATTATCGTTCAGAAGCATAACCCGAAATAATGTCTATTTAATTATAGGAGGGGAGAAGTTTTCTTCCCTCCTATATTAATTAAATGAATATATGAAATATTTAAATCTTACCTTACTCTTTTTCCTGCTTTTCATTTCTTGTGGCAATGATGGAGGAGATGACTTCCCTATTGATGACGTGAAATTGACAAGTTTGCCGGAGAAAGTGGAAGTATTGGCGACCGGAGGATCGTATGTGTTGAATGTTACGTGTAGTGGGAGTGAATGGACCGCTTATGCCAGTGATGATTGTAGTTTCTGGACTGATGTAAAAGTATCTGGTTCGCTGGATAAACAGGGAACGGTGACTGTTACAGTGGATGCGAATAAGGGACATGAATCGCGCAGCGGTTCTGTGGTCATTAAGTCGGGATCAACGCGTCTCACGATACCTGTAACACAGGAAGCAGCGATGTCTGTCTCCAACCAGGAGGTATATTCTTACTCCGCTGGCCAGATCGTTACATTATCTGTTACAGCTTCGGGAGATTGGAGCGTGATATCTAATGATAGCTGGGTAAAGGCTGAAAAAACGGACAGCAAAACAGTGACTGTTACGACAGAATCCAATGTAAACAAGAGTTCCCGGAATGGAACGCTGGAAATTACGTCGGGCACAGAGAAGATCACAGTACATGTGACCCAGGAGTCGGCCGAAGATCTTGAGGTCATTACCCCCCCGGGATATAGTCTGGTCTGGAACGATGAGTTTAACCAGGGCACTACTCTTGGCAGCGACTGGACACACGAGGTTCAGGGAAAAGGATGGGTAAACAATGAACTTCAGACGTATGTGAGTGGTTCGGCAGACAATAAACGTGTGACTGAACTGATAGACGGCAAATTGAATATCAATTGTTTCAAAGGATCCGACGGTAAGATCTATTCAGCGCGTGTCTATGCCAAAGAAAATGTAGGATGGCTTTATGGCTATTTTGAAACTCGTATCATGCTTCCGAAAGGGAAAGGAACATGGCCAGCGTTCTGGATGATTCCGGTAAATAATAATTACTCAACAAATCCCTGGCCGGATTGTGGGGAGATTGATATCATGGAAGAAGTAGGAGCTGATCCCAATATTGTGTCCTCTTCTATTCATACCAAAGTTTACAATCACCCTATGAATACGCAGAAAACCCAGACACGCAATATTGGTACGGCCGAATCTGAGTTCCATGTTTACGCCTGTGAGTGGACACCTGAATATTTGAAGTTTTTTGTAGACGGAGAAGAACTGATGACATTCGAGAATGAGAAAACAGGCAAAGACGTATGGCCGTTTACCTATCCCTTCTTTCCTATTCTCAACCTCGCATGGGGTGGTGACTGGGGTGGATACAAAGGTGTAGATGAAGCAGCTTTACCTATAACAATGAAGGTAGACTATTTGCGGATATTCCAGAAACAATAACACACGACTATCATGAAAACACTAAGAGTGTATTTTACTTGTCTTATCCTGTTCGCTTTTGTATCCTGCTCGAAAGGGTCGGAAACAAAAGAAAGGGCAGTGGAAGCCAGGATAGAAAAATTGCTCTCTCAAATGACATTGGAGGAGAAGATCGGTCAGATGAACCAGATCAGCTCCTACGGCAACATCGAGGACATGGGAGTCCTGATCAAACGGGGCGAGATCGGCTCTATTCTCAACGAGGTAGATCCGGTACGGGTCAATGCCTTGCAGCGTGTGGCAGTCGAAGAATCCCGTCTGGGCATTCCTTTGCTGATCGCCCGCGATGTGATCCATGGGTTCAAGACCATTTTCCCGATCCCGTTGGGACAGGCTGCCTCCTTCAATCCGGAGATAGCCGAAGAAGGCGCCCGCATATCGGCAGTGGAGGCTTCCGCTGTGGGTATCCGGTGGACATTCGCTCCGATGATAGACATTGCCCGCGATCCACGTTGGGGACGTATTGCAGAAGGATGCGGCGAAGATCCCTACCTGACCTCTGTCATGGGAGTGGCTATGGTCAAAGGATACCAGGGAGAGTCGCTCAGCGATCCGACCTCTATCGCTGCCTGTCCGAAGCATTTCGTAGGCTACGGTGCCGCAGAAGGTGGACGTGACTACAATTCCACATTCATTCCCGAGCGTCAGTTGCGTAATGTATACCTGCCTCCTTTCGAGGCGGCTGCCAGAGCAGGGGCTGCCACGTACATGACTTCATTCAACGACAACGACGGTGTTCCTTCTACGGGAAATAAGTTTATCCTGCAGGATGTATTGCGTGGTGAGTGGGGATTCGATGGGTTTGTAGTGACCGACTGGGCTTCGGCTACGGAAATGATCGCACATGGATTTGCAGCCGATGCCAAAGAGGCTGCGTTGAAGTCAGTGAATGCGGGAGTAGATATGGAGATGGTCAGTTATTCTTTTGTGAATCATCTTCCCGAACTTATCAAAGAGGGTAAGGTAAAAGAATCTACTATCGACAAGGCTGTTCGTAATATCCTGCGTATCAAATTCCGACTGGGATTGTTTGAAAACCCTTATGTCTCTCATTCCGGAGAAGAGGTTTTCTATACCGACGCACATCTTGAGGCGGCAAAACGTGCAGCCGTACAATCGGCTATACTGCTAAAGAATGACGATGTTTTGCCTTTGAAAGATGGCGTTCGCACTGTCGCAGTCGTTGGACCGTTGGCCGATGCTCCGCACGAACAGCTGGGGACCTGGATTTTTGACGGAGATAAGAATTATACACAAACGCCGCTGGCTGCCATTCGTCAGATGTACGGCGATCGGGTAGAGGTGATTTATGAACCGGGATTGGGATACAGCCGTGACAAGAGCACGGACGGTATTTCCAAAGCCGCTGCAGCTGCCGCACGGGCAGATGTGATACTGGCATTTGTTGGGGAAGAGGCTATCCTGTCGGGCGAAGCCCACAGTCTGGCCGATCTGAATCTGCAAGGTGCTCAGTCGCAACTGGTCGAAGCACTCGCAGCCACAGGCAAACCGGTAGTGACAGTGGTGATGGCAGGTCGTCCGCTGACCATTGGCAAAGAGGTGGACCTTTCTAAGGCTGTGCTTTATTCCTTTCATCCCGGCACCATGGGTGGCCCGGCTATTGCCGATCTGCTTTTTGGTAAAGAGGTACCGAGTGGAAAGACGCCGATCACCTTCCCGAAGATGGTGGGGCAGATACCGATTTATTATGCGCACAATGCAACCGGCCGGCCGGCCAGTCGTACGGAGACGCTGATCGACGATATTCCTGTGGAAGCAGGGCAGACCTCTCTGGGAAATACCTCTTTCTATCTGGATGCAGGATTTGATCCGCTTTATCCTTTCGGATATGGGTTGTCTTATTCCACATTCAGGTATGGCAACGTACGTCTTTCTTCTGCGGAATTGAAGAAAAACGATGTGTTGACGGTAGAGTGTGATCTGACCAATACGGGTGAATACGAAGCTACGGAAGTAGTACAGTTGTATATACAGGACAAAGTGGGTTCCGTGACCCGTCCTGTCAAAGAGTTGAAGCGTTTTACACGTATCCAACTCAAACCGGGAGAGACACGCACTGTCGTGTTTGACCTTCCGGTCGAAGAACTTGCATTTTGGAACATTGATATGGTTAGAGTGGTTGAGCCCGGCGATTTCGGTCTTTGGGTAGCAACCGATAGTCAAAGTGGGGATGAGTTTTTATTTAAGGTAGTTGATTGATTGTTTTTGAAAGCAGGAGGGAGGCTATCCGGTGACGGATCCGCCTCCCTTTTTTTATATGTATGGTATATGATTCACTTGTAGAGACGCAATACCTTGCGTCTCATTGCGTCTAATTGTGTCTCATTTTATTTGGATGTTTCCGCGGTTATAAAAAGAGAAGCATCAAAGGCATAAGACATAAGATACATAGGATACAGCAGACAT